>JAHIWM010000143.1 GCA_018815765.1 Gammaproteobacteria bacterium
AAGTGTTTTTTTCAGTCCCCATGCTTCTATACCAGCCAGCAAAGTTTCGGTATCTGAATGACCTCGCCACTGACGGGCTGAAATTTGTTCGAGTTGTGCTCTGATGGCCAGGTGGTTATAAATTTCACCATTAAATGCAATAACATAACGGCCTGTGGCGGATCGCATAGGCTGATGGCCAGCAGGGGACAAATCGACTATAGCAAGACGACGATGAGACAAACCTATACCTGATTCTGCGTCAAACCAGACATCCTGACTATCAGGGCCGCGATTAGCAATAGCCAAACCCATCGCATTCAGAATACTTTGCGCCTTTGCAGGAAATGCATCACGATAAAAAAAACCAGAAAAACCGCACATTAAATCTGACTCCAACCCTGTTTAGACACGCCCGGGTTCCATGAGCGTTTGTTGGCAACATACATCGGGAAGAATGAGTTACAACTGAACAACTTCATGATTGTCGATACAATGATGAAGATTTAGCGTCAGTATGCTCCCGGGGAAAGTGCAGTGTTTGTTTATTAAGCACGCTGCAGTTCCTGATGTTCCACTAAAAAAATGATGCGTAATTTAACACAACTGTCATCGCCTGACACAATCTAAGTTTGTTGATCCACAGCTTTTGCTATTGCGGCTTCTTGAGATGCTCACGTCAGTTCTTCGTCATTCGCAAACTTTAAACATCTCGTTGAAAATGCAGCTAGCTTAAGAGTAACATAGCCAAAATAGGGCTGGTAGCGTATTTGTTGCAAATATGTTGTTGTGTATTCTTGCCAGAACCCTGAATTTTATTTGTAGAATTAAGGAATTAAGTGATAGCCGCATTTTGGGTCTTTAACACCTGTATTCAATTCATGCTGAAGTGGGGCGCATAAATGCATGTGCTTTATAGCGTCACACGAGGAGATGCAATAGGTGGTGCCAGTATGCATGTACTGCAGCTTGCAAAAGCAGTGAAACAATCCGGTTGCAGTGTGACTCTGGTTTTTGGTGGTGTTGACGGTAAAATTGTCTCTATGTGTAAAGAGGCCGGGCTGGATACTATAGTGTTGCCTCAATTAGTTCGTTCACTACATCCCTGGTATGATCTGGCCGCTTTATTTGCGCTGCGTAAGTTGATTAAAAAAATACAACCGGATCTGGTGCATCTGCATTCTTCTAAAGCTGCGCTGTTGGGACGAATTGCGGCCTGGTTGTGCAAGGTTCCGGCTATAGTGACAGTGCATGGCTGGCCTTTTGTTCATCCTCAATCCAAAGTGTCAAAAGCCGTCTATTTTATCCTTGAGCGCTCTATGGTAGCCTTTACCGCAAAGTTTATTACAGTCAGCAAGGTTGACTACTGTATTGCGTTACAGCAACTGAAGGTGCAACCTGCACAATTGGAATTAATACACAATGGTATCGAAAACGACCAGTCGTTTGCGCCGATTAAATCTGATACCATAAACGCAGAATGTAACATTATATGTGTTGCCCGTTTTGATGTTCCGAAAGATCACCGGACTCTTTTGCTTGCTTTAAAGCAAATTAGCCATATTCCATGGCGTCTGAGATTAGTTGGTTCTGGCCCTTTGTTGGCAGAAACAAAGCAATTAGCCGGGCAACTGGGTATGTCTGAAAAAGTTGAATTTTTGGGAGAGCGTTCAGATGTGGCTGAGTTGTTAACTCAAGCCGATCTGTTTGTGCTGCTTAGCCATTGGGAGAGTCTTCCTATTAGTATTATTGAAGCAATGCGAGCCGGTTTACCAGTGATAGCTTCGAATGTCGGCGGAATTACAGAATTAGTGGATGATGGTGTTTCTGGCAGAGTAGTAAGCGCCGGGAATATATCAGAGGCCGCCGATGCGTTGTGCGCGCTTATTACCAATTCTTCTTTGCGTCAGTCTATGTCACAAGCCAGCCAGCAGAAGTTTGTTCAACAATTTACTGCTGATTTGATGCTGCGTAAAACACTGGATTGCTACCAACAAGTCACGAAGGTAATACAATGAGGCTTGTTGTTACGGGCAGCTCTGGTTTTATTGGCCGTAATCTGCTGCTGTGGTTGCATCAGCAGGGATACAACGATTTGGTTCTGCCACTGCGTAAGCCTGCAGCTGATTCACATCCTTTGCCACAAGCCACTGTCATAGTGGACGATTTCTGCAGCGTAGAAAAATGGTCTGAAGTACTGCGCGAGGGTGACATTGTGGTTCATCTGGCTGGTCTTGCACACCAGTCATTGCCGGTTGCGAATGCTGAGCAATTATTTTTTGCTGCGAACGTAGCACCTGTTAAAGCTTTGGCACAGGCTGCTGTTCAGTGTGGTGTGGCCCAGATCCTGTTTGTCAGCTCCATCGGAGTCAATGGCAGTTACAGTGAACAGGCCATCACAGCAAAAAGCGAAACCAAGCCAGATTACCCTTATGCCTGCTCTAAATTACATGCAGAACGTGTACTTGCTGAAGTCTGTGAAGGCCATCTGTCTTATAAAATCCTGCGTATCCCCTTGGTGTATGGCGCTGACGCTCCGGCAAACTTCCGTGATTTATTAACCTTAGTCAGTCATAAGCTACCTTTGCCTTTTGGCTTGGTAAAAGCCCGCAAGAGTTTTATTGCTATTGATCACCTGGTTGAAGTCATTAGTCGTTTGATTGAGCTGGACAATGATACGGAGCGATGTTTTGTTGCTGCTGACCGCGACACAGTGTCGTTGTCTGAGCTGATTGATATCCTATCGGATGGTATGGGGCATAAAGTCGTTAACCTTGCTGTACCTGTTGCTTTGTTAAGATTTGTCTTTAAGTTGTCTGGCAAAACCAGTTTGTATCAGAAGCTTTGTTTGCCTCTGACTGTAGACGCCAGCCGTACCTATGAATTACTGAAGTGGTGGCCTACCAGTGCCGCCAGTGAAAAACTGAAAGCTGTAGCCAGACAGTTTTCAGAGAAAACCTTGTCGCGATAAAAGTGAGTTATTGTGCCGACTATAACAACATTACACAAGATCAAACAAAATCAATCAAATAGCTTTAAGTGTGCGTTCATTTTTATGGGTTATACTTGCTCGACCTGTTCTGTATACGCGCATCAAAAACAGACTTTACTTATGACCCCACAGGTGTTGACAACTTATCTGATGCAAGGAGTGCGATATGATTGAGTGGTTGCTTGGTCTTCCAAGATTCATGAAACGAGTTATTTCCGTTTGTGCGGATATAGTGTTTTTAACGGCTTCGCTGTGGGTTTCTGTTGCTGTCACCAGACAGTCTGAACACCTTGATATGAATCTTATTCTAACTGTGTTTTGTGTGACTTTACCCTTAACAATCTGGGCTTTTATCCGCTTGGGTTTATACCGTGCTGTAGTGCGTTTCATTGGACGAAATGCGTTACTGGCTGTAGTGGGGGGGATTGTCCTCAGTACTGTGATTCAATTTGGCGCTTTGTATATGTTTGGTATCGAAAATGCCGGGCGTATAGCTTTTGTTTATATGTTAACTGCGATGTTGTCATCAGGTGGCAGTCGGTTAATGGTCAGAGAGTTTTTGAATCAGCGCAATAATCAGCACAAAGAACGAGTACTGATTTATGGTGCTGGTTCGTCCGGCCGACAGCTGGCACAGGCGTTGATGAATGGTGAGCAGTATTATCCTGTGCTCTTTGTTGATGATGATGTCACTTTGCAGCGCTCCACTATTATGGGGATCCCGGTCGGTAATCCACAGAATATGATAGCGCTGGTGAAACTGAATAATATCAGCCGTATTTTGTTAGCTATTCCTTCGGTAAACCGAATTCGCCGGCGTGAAGTGCTGGATTCATTGGATGAGCTGTCTATTCCGGTTCAGTCTATTCCGGGCATGAGAGATTTAGTCGATGGCAGTATGCGCATTGATGAGTTGCAGGATGTGAAAATTGAGGACTTGCTTGGACGGGATCCGGTTACTCCAAAATTAAAACTGATGAATTCGAATATTTTTGACAAAGTTGTGATGGTCACTGGAGCTGGTGGTTCTATCGGTTCTGAATTATGCCGTCAGATTGTACGGTACGAACCTAAAATCTTAGTGTTGTTTGAATCATCAGAATTTGCACTCTATTCAATAGAGCGTGAGCTTGCTGGTTTTGTTGCTGCTAATAAGCTGGATATCGAATTAAAACCTATTTTAGGCAATGTGCAACACAAAGACCGGATGGAATCTGTGATGCGCAGTTTTGGTGTCGACACTGTCTACCACGCAGCTGCTTATAAACATGTGCCTTTGGTTGAATTTAATGTGGTCGAAGGTATTCGTAATAATGTGTTTGGTACCTTACACGCGGCTGAAGCTGCAGTGGCAGCAGGTGTCAAAACTTTTGTACTGATTTCTACGGACAAAGCAGTTCGCCCTACCAATGTGATGGGCGCAACCAAACGTCTGGCTGAATTGGTACTGCAAGCCCTTTCTGCCCGTCAGCGTACAACCCGTTTCTGTATGGTGCGTTTTGGTAACGTCTTAGGCTCCTCAGGCTCTGTTGTGCCTTTGTTCCGCGAGCAAATCCGCCATGGTGGTCCTCTGACAGTGACTCACAGAGATATTATCCGTTATTTTATGACTATACCCGAAGCAGCTCAGCTGGTGATCCAGGCCGGAGCTATGGGCAAAGGCGGCGACGTTTTTGTGCTGGATATGGGTGAACCTGTCAGTATTTCTGATTTAGCAGTGCGGATGATCCATTTAATGGGCCTGGAAGTACGCGACGAAGAACATCCGGACGGCGATATCGAAATTGTTTACACAGGTTTACGTCCTGGCGAAAAGCTGTACGAGGAACTGTTAGTCAGTGGCGCAGAACAAAAAACCGAACATTCGCGCATTATGTCTGCTCAGGAAAACTACCTGAAATGGGAAACTCTGCTGGAAGTTCTGGACGAGTTAAGCGACGCATGTGAATGTTACGATCAGACCAAAATCCGCGCCATTCTGATTAACGCCACAACAGGATTTAATCCTACAGATGAGGTGTGTGATTTGGTTTGGCATGCCGACGCTAAAATTAAGGTAACACCTTTTGTTCGTGTCGTTCATACCTGATTGTTCAGAACACAACTTATCTGAACGCTGTACATAATGCAGCCATTAGTCAGTATTTACATTCCAACCAGAAACCGCCCTGAGTTATTACGCAGGGCGGTTTGCAGTTGTCTGGCACAAAGCTACAAAGCGTTGGAAATCATCATTGTAGATGACGGCTCAGACGAGCAGTTCCGGGATCCAATCGAGCAGATTGCAAGGCTTGATCCCAGAGTTTCTATTCTTCGCAGCCCTCAAAGTCAAGGCGCTTGCGCCGCACGCAATCTTGCTATTAAAGCCGCTAAAGGTGAGTTTATTACCGGCCTTGATGATGATGATGAATTTACTCCTGACCGCATTTCCTGTTTTGCACAGTCGTGGCCGAAGTTCCCAAGCCTCAGTTTTTTGTCTGCGGGTTACAAAGTTATTCAGCGCAATGGTCAATACTGCTATGGGCAACAGGCGCGGCAAATCAGCTTCGATGATTTACTATATGCAAATTATGTCGGGAATCAGTTGTTCACTAAAACGGAGTATCTTCGCAGTATTGATGGTTTTGATCAGGATATGCCGTCTTGTCAGGATTACGATGTTTGGCTTAGACTCAGCCAGCGCTATGGAGCCGGTTACAGGTTAAAACTGACCACATACATCGTGCATCAGGAACATGAATCACCAAGAATTTCACAAAGCCCAAACCGGAATTTAGGTTATATCAGATTGATTGAAAAGCACCGGGCCTCTATGTCTGATGCCCAGTATCGTAACCAGCTTTTTTATCAAGCTTTGTACACAGAGCAATGGTCAACTATGCGATTACTTAGCTTAGCTGGCAGAAAAAATATCATTGTCGCGATGAAAAACATAGTGTTGCGATACTACTTCCAGCTGAAAACGTCTTTGTTTGCTTCAGCTTCTGCAAAAAACTGAACCACTGGATATCACGTGAAGTCGATTTGTTTTGTTCATACCGGAAAAGCTCAGTTGCCCGATCTTAGTGCTTACAAAGACTATTTTTCCTCAAGTTATAAGGTCGTTGTCTCCAGAGATCTAAAAGGCTTAGAACAGTATGATATTTTATGGTTCTTCATGGGTTTACATCGTTACACACCTTTGGAATCACAGTTTGTTGTACATGAATATTCTTCGTTGTCGCTGCCACCTTTTGCCCGCTTAAAAGATCGCATCAAGGTGCTTTGTGAAGAAAAACCTGATCTAAGAGTGTTTCAGAATGAACAACAGTTCGACTTGATGAACTTCCGCGATAATATTCCGGCTGTTTTTCGGGATATGGGCGTTGCGGAACAGTTTTTTGATGTAGCGGACGCTGAGAAAATCTATGATTTGGTCTACGTTGGGGCTATGGACAAAACCAGATGCCTTGAACAGGCTATCGATAAGCTTTTGAAAATTAAACCTGATTTAAGCATGGTACTTGCGGGAAGGCCCGAACCCTATTTAGTCGAGCGTTACAAAAATTACCCAGGTATTCGGTTTATCGGCGCTATTGACTATGCTGCGGTGCCAGCGTTACTAAAGCAGGCCAGGTTTGGTTTAAATTATGTTCCAGCTGTATATCCATACCATATTCAAAGTTCAACCAAGCTTCTCGAATATCTGGCTGCAGGCTTGCCTGTTATTGGCAATATCAATCCGTGGACAAAAATATTTTTGCAAAAACAAAACGTTGTGTATTTTGACTTGTCACAGATGAGCGAATGGCCTGTGCAGGACTTCGCTTTAAATTCATCGCCGAATAAGCTTTCAAAACAGTTTTTGTGGCAAAATATAATTAGAAATGTTGGAATTGAACGGTACCTTCCCGTTTAGTCGGTATCTGTCTTGAAATAGGATGTAAATTACGAATGAAAACTAAGAGAAATAAAGGTTTTACATTAATAGAGTTATTGATTGTTTTAGTCATCTTAGGTTTGCTGGCTTCACTCGTTGCTCCAAAGATGTTCTCAAAAGTAGACTCATCTATGATCAAAACGGCTCAAACTCAGATGAAACTTATTGAAACTGCTCTAGATACTTATCGTCTTGATGTCGGCCAACACCCTGACTCGCTGGATGAATTACTGAAAAGTGACAAAAAGAACTGGGACGGCCCATACCTGCCTAAAGAGGTTCCATTAGACCCTTGGGGCAATCCATATATTTACAGCCGTCCTGGTGACAATGGCAAGCCATTTAATCTGATGTCTTATGGTAAAGACGGTCGTTCAGGTGGCGATGACGACAATGCGGATATTATTCACCAATGATGTCTTTGTCCCAGCTGCTGAATTCTGAATTTCAGGTCCCTGATTCCGAAATTGAAAAAGCAAAAAGCTACCAGTCGAAATATGGCGGGCAGTTAGAGCATATTTTGATCAGCATGGGGAGTTTATCCTCAGAAATTTTGCCTGAACTCTATGCAAAGTTACTCAATTTGCCGTTGAGGCAGGATGACGATCTACAGGATTGGGATCTTCCTGAACAGGCGGCTGCATTTCCTTTGCATGTATTGCTGGAGAAAGGCTGGTTGCCTTTTTCCTTTTCAGAGCAGCGCTGGACGTTTTTTACCACCTCACCTCTGAACAAAGACGCTCAGGAAATTGTGGCTGCGCTGGCGATAGATTTCCGCATTGAAATTGTTAATTCTGAACTTTTTAATGTGTTGCGCAGTAAAGCAGAGCAATCAGAACTTCCTGCCGAAACGGGTTTATTAAGCAGCCTCGAAGAAGCGAAGTTAAGAGAACTTGCTTCAGAAGCGCCTACGGTTAACTTATTAAATGCCTTAATTACCAGAGCGTTGCGCCAGCGTGCTTCAGATATGCACGTTGAGCCTTTTCAGGGCAGGGCTAAGGTCAGATTTCGTATCGATGGTGTTTTACAGAATGTAGAAACCATACCAACCCATTTGGTGTTGCCTGTGGTGACCCGCCTGAAAATTCTTAGCAGTATGGATATTGCAGAAAAGCGTCGCCCTCAGGACGGCAAAATTGAAATGCGTATCGGTGGTATCGACTTAGATATCCGGGTGTCCGCTTTGCCTTTAAACGAAGGTGAAAGCGTAGTCATGCGTTTTCTACGTAAAGATGCCATTACCTATGATATGGCGGTGCTTGGTATAGCCGCAGATATTGAAGCGAAGATCAACGAAGATATCAAAACAACGGCTGGGGTAGTGTTGTTAACTGGCCCAACAGGTTCAGGTAAAACCACCAGTCTTTATACCTTCCTCAATCAGTTAAATACGCCTGGTGTGAAAATCATCACGCTGGAAGATCCGGTTGAATATCAATTAAATGGAATCAATCAGGTACAGGTACAGCCAGATATCGGCTTTGACTTTGCGGCAGGCCTTCGCAGTATAGTCCGTCAGGATCCTGACATTATCATGCTGGGTGAAATACGGGATAAAGAAACTGCCGGTATCGCCATGCAGTCTGCATTAACTGGCCACCTGGTGTTTTCAACTGTGCATACCAATGATGCGCCAAGCGCCTATACCCGTTTGCTGGATTTAGGGGTTGAGGAGTTTTTGCTCAATGCTGCTTTGGTGTCTATTGTGGCTCAGCGTTTAGTGCGTCGGTTGTGCCCGCATTGTTCTGCTCCTGCAGAAAACGCAGAGCAACTTACAGAAAAGTATCAACTGACAAAAATGCTTTCAGTGCTCAAGCTTGACAGTATTAATCTTCGTCAGGCTGTGGGTTGTGAGCATTGTAATCAAACCGGGTATCGAGGCCGTCTGGCGGTTATCGAATACTTACGTTGTGACGAAGATATTAAAAACATTCCAAAAGATCAGAACTTTATTTTAAAGGCCAGACAGGTCAATAAAGCCAAAGGCAACAGAAATTTATTTGAAGACGGTTTGCTCAAAGCACTACAAGGTACCACCACTATTGAAGAAGTTCTGAGGGTGGCTGGTTAATGGCTATTTTTGACTATTCTGGTTTTGATAAAGCCGGCGCAAGGGTGAGTGGTCAGATTGACGCCGACAGCGAAACTCATGCCAGGCAACAGCTAAAGGGGCAGGGGCTTTTACTGAAAAGCGTCAAGCCCCATCAGCGCAAGGACAACAGCTCTTTATTCCGTTCAGGCACTATAGGCCTGGCGGATATCGAGTTTTTAACCGCTGAACTCTCGGTGTTGCTTGATTCAGGATTAAAGATTGATAAAGGCATAGAGTTACTGAAAAACTCCAGTAAAAGTGTGGCTTTGTCCGGCGTACTGGAAAAAATCAGCAAAGAAATGCGTTCAGGTAAGCAGCTGTCGCAGGCGTTGGCGCAGTTTTCTGATGTGTTTGACCCGCTGTATATCAACTTAGTCAGCATAGGTGAGGCGACAGGTAAACTGGCTGATGTGTTTAAAGAACTAGCCAAAGATTTAGCCTTCCGTCGTGAATTACAGCAAAAGGTCAGTCAGGCTCTGACCTACCCTATGGTGATCCTTACCGTCTGTATTGCGTCTGTATTTTTTATCTTCAATTATGTGGTGCCTAATATGGCGTCACTTTTTGCCGGACGCTCTGATCTGCCTGTTTACACCAGCTTACTGTTAGGTGCGGCTGAGTGGGTGCAGAACTATCAGCTTTATTTGTTAATTGCCGTCATTGCCTTAGGTTTCTCCATAGCTGCTATGCGAAAAGACCCGGCGTTCCAGCGCGCCTGGCAGCGGCTGGCTTTGCGCCTGCCAGTTATAGCCACAGCTGTTATTCTGGTAGAACGGATCCGCTTTAACAGTGGTCTGGCTATGATGCTGAAAGCGGATGTCGCCATCGACAATGCGTTAGAGCTGGCCAGTGGTAATATCCGCAACCTGCAAATACGGCAGGAAGTGATTATTGCCATCAACAAAATTAAGCGTGGTGAGATGCTCTCTGCTGCCTTAAGACAAACCAGACTCTATCCTGACTTTTTTGCTTCATTGCTGGCCGTAGGTGAAGAGAGCGGCGAGTTAGGGCGTATTTTTAATGAAATCGCGCAGCGCAGCCAACGCGAGTTCTCATCCTGGGTGACGCGTATGACCAGCTTACTGGAACCTTTGCTGATTATCGTGATGGGTGGCCTGGTAGGGGGCGTGGTGGTGATTATGATGCTGAGTATTACCTCAGTGTCTGATACCGGCTTCTAAAATGAACAAAACTTCTGGTTTTACTCTGATCGAATTATTGGTGGTCATTGCCATTATGAGTGTATCTCTTGGCATAGTCGGCCCCTTAATGAGCAATCAGGCCGATAAAACCAGAGCTATTGCCGAATTTAACGAAGCAGAAACCTACATCAGGCACAGCAGCAAAGTTGCCTTTTTGCGTGGTCAGTCTATTCGTATTGTGCTGGATGGAAAACAACTAACCCGCTTTATTGGCGATGCAGAGCAGCAGATGCTGTACCAGCATTTATTCTTCCCGGTACAACAGGTTCAAATCAATGCCAATGGTTTTTACAGCCAGCAGGAAATAGTGGTGCAGATTGGCAAAAGGCAAGAACACATCATGTTAAATCCAACTGACTTATGAACAAAACGAAAGGCTTTACTCTGATAGAAGTGCTGATCGCTTCTGTTATTTTATTTACAGCCTTGTCGTTAAGCGCGCTGGCGGTAAAATCTTTGCGGCAGAACAGCCAACAGGCCGACAAAGTGATACAAAGCTTAATTCCGCTGCGACCTATAGTGCTGACTATTCAGCAGGAGTTACGGAAAGATGCGCCTGAGTCGGCCTCAGGACAAGGCCAGTATCTGGATGTGAATTATCAATGGGTAGCAGAAACTCTGAGCTTCCGTAGCCCTATCGAACAAATTAACCCTGATACCGGGCAAGTGGAAAGCTCGCCTGATCGTTACCGCTTGTATCAGGTCACTTTACAGCTTGAATTTCAGGGCCGTCAGTCCAGTTACACCTACAAGGAACTCGCATGGGCTGCGCTAAACCAACCATAAAATCAGGGTTTTCGCTGGTTGAACTGCTGCTGGCGTTAAGCATCATGTTTGCTGTGCTGGTATTAGCCGCAACTGCTTATCAGCTCTATACCAGCAGTTGGAAAAGAGACTTATCAAAGATTGAACAAAGTTATCAGCGTTTACGTTTTAATGAACTGATGTTAGATGCTTTGCAAGGTATTATTCCTCAGTCTGTCACTGAAGCCAGTGGAAGTAACAAAATAGGTTTCTATTTTTTAGGACGGGAGGAGGGCTTTACCGCCGTTTCCGCCAGCCCTATATACAACGTACAGGCTCCTGCTGTGATCCGGATTTTTCGCGAGCAAAATGAAAATGGTTCATTGCGGCTGGTATACGAAGAAGCCAGTCTTGCCCAGCAACCCTTGATTTATTCCACTCAGGAACTGCCATTTAGCTATCGGAAAATTTTGTTGGATAACCTGACCAGTCTGGAGTTTTCCTATTATGGTTGGTTAAACCGACAAGCCAGAGTTGATGCGATGGCTGATATTGCTGATATTGCCACTGAGATCCAAAAGGGCTGGTTTACTGAGTATGATGGTTTAGTAAGGCAGTTTCATCCGGAGCAAATCCGCATTGAAATTAACGGTTTCCAGATGATTATTGCAGTACCTAATCGTACTGACTTAGGTCTGAGATCTGACATATCGGAAGAGCCTCTATGAATAATCAACGTGGCATCGCGCTTTTCCAGGTACTGCTGTTAAGCACCATCTTAACAGTCGTTATTTTATCGATGAACTATCAGGCCAGAGAACACGTTAAACTGGCTCATGCTGCACAACATTATGCAGAGGCAACCTTAGTATTACAAAGTGCAGAAGCTGAATTGTTATTCACTATGCTTACCACTTCCTGGTATGAGCTTGAACAGAATGACAGTATTCAGGGTATTAATTATTATGGTAAAACTTTTGGGTTTGCTGGTGCTGATGTCAGTATTCAGGATACATCCGGATTGATCAATCTGGTTTCACCCGATGCCAACCTGATGTCTGCTTTTACTGCTTCTTATGCCAATGATCCTGCGTTGGGTCGAAACATAACGGCAGCTATAACGGACTGGCAAGATAAAGATACTATTAAAAAGCTGGATGGTGCCGAACAGGCTGATTATCCGGAAGGGATAACAGTGCGCAATGGCCCTATTCAATACAATGAAGAGCTTAGATTTATTAAAGGCATGACAGAAGAGCTCTATCAAAAATTAAGTCCTGTTATGACTTTGTTTCCCAGAGGGTTGAATTTAAATCAACAGCCTGAGTCTGTCTGGCGTTTATACATACAGGAACCTGCGCTATCAGAGCTTGTCCGCCTGCGGGATGAACATCAGTTAACAGCTCAAAACTTTGAACGGCTCACTGGTATTAGTGTCAATGAATTCCAGAGTTTCAGTACCGGACCTGGTTTTAGAATACGCTTCACAGCATTTAACTCAAATGTTAAGCTAAGCAAAGAAATAACTGTACGCCTGTTGCCTCTACGGCCGGAACCTATCGAATTTTACGAGTACCGCCTGCGTAATCTCCCACAGGAATAACAAAAATAATGCGTGAATCTGCTCAGGCCAATAAAGTAGCCAAATCCCTTAATAGCTCGTTTGCATGGTTTGCGCAGCGTTATGCTGGCTGGTATCTGGACGACAGCTATGGTTTTGCCAATGCTGATGGTCAGTGGCAACTGAAAAGCAAAGATGCAGCAGAAATCCGCTTGCTGATTGTTGCCAGAAAACACTACAAAGAGTTTGTTAAATATTACCCTGTTACTAATATTAAAGAACTAAAACAAGTACTTGCAGAAGAATATTCTGATAATACAGGCGTGTTTCATTTGATTGGCGATGAAGCAGACAATCAGAGACAAGTCTGTTCTTTTGTATTTGATGCTCAGGTTTTTGAGTTATTTCCATCCGCCTTAGCTTTTATTCCTGAAACTGTACTGCTGTGGAAAGCCTTGCAATCTGACCAGGCTATTGTCGAAGTACAGCACAGTTCCCCCTATTTTTTATATTGCAAAGGGGCTTTGCCTGTCTCTCAGTTGAAGCAGCAGCTTTGTCCTGATCTCTATAGTTTTATCTTAAATAACGGCTTGCCGGAAGGGTTAGCCAATAAGCCAATCTCAGCCCTTTCCCATATCAATATAGTGCTACAAGCTTTGGCAAAAACTCTGATCTCAGATTGGAAAACGGTATTTTTCAAAGCCCCTCAAACTAAGTCTTTGCAGATTAATTGGAAACAGCTCGCCATAGTGACTGGCATTCTGGGCTTTAGTTATATGTTGTTATCTTCAGCCTATTTATCTTTGATGTTAGCGCACAGAGAACAACAGCTGGTGAATTTGGGGACTGATGTCGAGCAGTTGCTGCAGGTGCAGGAAAGTATGGACAACACCCAGACTGCCTTTAATAGCTTAGGCCAGGCCAGAGCAGAGCCGCTACACAGTGCCCATTTGTGGTTGGTGGTGTTAGAACTGCAGCAAAACTATCCAGATCTGAAAATCACCGGATTATCTTCGCTTGGAAATCAGCACACAGTTCGTGGCACGGCCAACAGAGCCACAGATATTCTGACCCATTTGCAAAAGTCTGCATGGGTGCAGACTGTCAGATTTGACGCACCGGTTCGTCGGGAAAAAACTCAGGAGCTTTTTGTCATCGTTATTGAACTGAAACAAAATCAGCAAGCAGAAACCGCAGGAGCGCAAGATGTTGAATAATAAACCTCTTTTGCTTGGTATTATTTTGCTGCTTGCCGGTCTGCGATTCATTATTGTGCCCTGGATGGACTATCAGGATGAGCAGAAACAACAACTTGAAACGCTGACCAAACGTTTGGTGCGCTCAGAAGCTTTAGTGGAATTCAGAACTGAATTGACGGAGCAAAAGTTGCTGCAGGATACTTCTGTCACTCAGTTGCTTGCGGGCATGCAACAAAGCCCATCAGTGCAACAATATCAACTTGAATTTCAGCAACAAATGCAACAGTTACTGGAAAGCAATAATGTAAGTCTGTTGCTGTTTGACTGGTTATCCGACACAGATTTAAAAGCCTTTAATGTGCATAGAGCCAGAGTGAGCTTAAGGTATGAAGGCGCTATTGCAGATATAGTTAAAACCCACCTGCTACTGGAGCAGAAATACCCCTCGTTATTGATCCGTGATTTGAATACCAGCTGGCGTGGTGGTTTAAGCAAAGAAAGCAGGGTGGCTGTTACTATGATGCTTGAATCCGATTATCGGGTGGAGACTCCATGAAAATTTTTTTTCAGCATAAGCTTAATAATTTGATCCTGATTGTTTTTCTGACGCTATTGGCAATTGATTTTTCCGGCAGAATTTATGTTAAGGTGCCTTCAGAACAGCGCTCTGTTAATTTTACGCCTTTGCCGGAACGGTCCGCATCTTTACCTTACCCACCAGATGCTATTACAAGCATGGCACAGCAATGGGTGAACGCAGGCAAGTCTGAGTCTGATAAAAGCGTACTGGTAAAAAACCTTGAGCAATATGACAGTCTGGAGATGGCAGGCTTTAGAATAGCTCTGCTGGCCATATACGGTGATGCTGAGCGTAAAGCCTTGTTATGGCTTAAAGATACTGGCTCTAAAGATGAACAGCTAACTCGTGTAAGTGCAGAGCAAAAACTGAATGGTTTGGTGGTCGAATCTATCAGCAAAACCAGCGTGATCCTTAAACACAACAACACAACACAGCAGTTACAGTTATTTAAACCTGCTGGCAAAAGCCAGTCGGGTAACACCACTTTAAATGAACAAAATTAAATGATGACTATGCGTACTATGCAATTAAATACTTCAATCCGGCTTGCAGCTTTGTTAATAAGTGCTTCTTTGGTAAGTAGTTGCACGACTTTTAGTCGTGAATATCAGGTCTCCAGTTCTAACCTGGCAGCAGGTGAAGACTATGAAGTTGCTGCTTCGGATGAGGCAGAAAAAGATCCTAATGAGCTGGAGGCGAAACCAAAAGGTTTTGAGTGGCTAACCAGTCTTGCTGCAAGTAATAACAGAGTTTTACGCACTGACGAAGCTAAAATTTTTCCAAGAAATAATGCGCTGAGTTTCTCTGCTGACAATATGCCTGTGGATGAATTCGTTCACACTGTATTTGGTGAATTGCTGCAACTGAATTATGTGCTGGCCGACGAAGTAAAAGCCACAGCTAAGCCTGTTACTTTAAACTTGCAAAAACCAGTCTCCAGCCAGGAGCTTTATTTATTAGCGACCCAAATTCTGGCTTCAGCCAATGTGGGCGTAAAATTGCAGGACAATGTATTTTTTGTGTTTCCGGCAGGCCAGATGGGCGCCGACAGCAAAACTATTGGTATAGGGCGTTCGCCATCCAATGTGCCACAAGTTGTAGGGCCTATTCTGCAAATTATCCCTATTCGTTATGGCATGAATGTCAGTCTTGAGCGGACTTTACGCGAACTGGTCACTGCGCAAATTACCCCTGATTTCGAAAAAAACATGCTTTTTGTTACAGGCGAACGCACTGAAATACTGCGCGCTTTAGATTTAGTTGAATTGATGGATATGCCATCCAGTCGTAGCCGTCATGTCGGTATATTACGTTTAACCTATATCAGCACTGAAGAATTTACTAAAAAAATTACGCATTTATTGCAGGCTGAAGGTATTCCGCTGGACAGTTCGCAAACCCCTAAATCCAACCTTGCTTTAGTGCCGCTAGAGCAAATCGGCGCTGTGGCACTTTTTGGCAGCGATCAGTTTTATTTAGACAGAGTCAATTTCTGGGCTCAGCAGTTGGATCAACCCAGCGAAGGGGCGGAAAAACGTTATTATATTTTTCACCCTCGTTTTGCCAGAGCTGCCGATTTAGGTAGTTCTATAGCTGCTTTGTTAGGAGCTGATACTAAAGAAGAAAACAGAGAGGGCAATCAAAGCCGTGATACCGCCAGTGCTTTTGATACCTCTGGTGGTAGTTCTGCGGCTCAATCCGGTAGTACAGTGCAGCGGATGTCGGATAGTTCTAAAAAGGACAGGCCGGGTGCAACTTCGGTCCGTACAGAAAACATCACTATGACAGTGGATGAGCGCTCTAATACCATTATTTTTTATACCTCAGGTATTGAATATCAAAACCTGTTGCCGATGATCAAACGTCTGGATGTGATGCCAAAGCAAATTTTGCTCGAGGCAACCATAGCCGAAGTGTCATTAACTGACGATTTTAAAATGGGTGTTGAATATGCCATTCGAAATGGCAAATTTGGCTCTAGTACATCAGGCGCTTTTGGTGTGGAGGATTTTGGCGGCTTAGGTTTATCTTACATAGATGGTGCCGACAATATTATTGCGCAGTTCCGTCAGTCAAATAATAAAGTCAATGTGCTTTCCAACCCAACCTTAGTGGTCAGAGACGGAGTGTCAGCTAATATCAACGTAGGTACAGATATTCCCGTTGTAGGCTCTACCACCATCAACCCAGGAACTGATACCTCTAGTACTACAGTGGAATACCGTAAAACCGGTGTGCAGCTAACAGTCACTCCTACTATTAATGGTCAGGGGCTGGTGGTGCTTGAAATACAACAAAGTATTTCCAATACCGTATCAGGCTCTACCACCAGTGGCAGCCCTTCTATCTTTGAGCGCAGCCTGCAAACTGAAGTCATAGCCCAAAGCGGTCAGACTATTTTACTCGGTGGTTTAATTTCGGAAGATTCAACCAAAAACAAGACCAAAGTGCCATTATTGGGCGACTTACCTTTGATTGGTGGCTTATTCCGTGCTGAGACTGACGAGACTAAAAAAACTGAATTAGTGATTTTGATCACCCCAAAAGTAATGGACCAACCTGAACAATGGCAAAATATCCGCCAAAAGTTGAATACAGGCTTTGAGAATTTGAAACTCAAAGAGTAAAAATTAAGCAAATAAAATAACTTAACGAAAAAAATCCGGTAATTTTGCGTTGACAAACAAAAGTTCGGTAATAGAATGCTAGTAAGAATTTGGTTCGTCCACGTTCTTACTAAAAACAAGAAACTAAGGCACGATGCCTGTCTGTTTCAATTTCATGAAATTGGAGAATGTTCTAATGACTACTATCTTTAAAAAAACTTTACTTGCTACTGCAATCTTCGCATTCGCTGGTGCAGCAAACGCGGCTCTGGTTCAGCAAGTAGTTGCTACACCT
>JAHIWM010000144.1 GCA_018815765.1 Gammaproteobacteria bacterium
AAATCAAAACCCCGCTGCTGGATAGGCTGCTTTTGCCTTTATCCGTGTTTGGCACCGCTTTGTTTATCACAGGTTTTTTTGTCCAACTGCCACTTAAAGCGGGCTGGTTGATGCTGCTGGTGGGGGCTTTGCATCTGGTGCGTTTGTCCTTCTGGACCCCATGGAAAATCTGGGCTGCTCCTTTGCTTTGGTCCTTACAGCTGGCTTATCTGGCCTTGGCCTTAGGTTTAATTCTTTTAGGCATCAGCGATTTAACTCAGTTACTGGTATTTAAAGACGTGCTGCATCTGCTGAGTATCAGCTCTATGGCGGGCATGATCCTCGCCATGATGGCCCGTGTGTCTTTAGGCCATACAGGCCGGGTACTGCAGGTCGGCAAAACTATCACTGTAGCTTTTGCTTTGCTGTTGCTCGCTGGCCCAGTGCGGATGGTGGCCAGCTTAGCAGGGTTCCCTCTGGTGTTCTGGCAAGTCAGCGCTGTGTTATGGCTGTGCGCCTTTGCAATCTTCCTTTGGTTTTATTGGCCTGTTCTGACTCAGCCTCGTGCTGACGGCAGACCGGGTTAGTTTCTGCTGTTCTAAGTTATTTAATTAAATGAGGTTTTTTATGTTATCTGCTCAAACTATTGCCATCGTTAAAAGCACTGTGCCCTTACTGGAAGGTGCTGGTGTGGCTATCACTAATCATTTCTATCAGCGTATGTTTCAGGTGAATCCAGAGCTGAAAGATATTTTTAATATGACTAACCAGCACAGTGGCCGTCAGCAATTTGCCTTGTTTAGTGCTATTGCTGCTTATGCCAAGAATATCGATAACTTGTCTGTGCTGACTGAAACTGTGGAGCGTGTGGCGCATAAACATACCAGCTTTTTTATTCAGCCTGAGCACTACGACATTGTGGGTCATCACCTGATTGAAACCTTACGTGAACTGGCTCCTGACGCGTTTACGCCAGAAGTAGAGCAAGCCTGGACTGAAGCTTATGGCGTGCTGGCGAGTATTTTTACTGGCCGTGAGCGTCAGCTGTATAACCAGACTGAACAAAAGCCGGGTGGCTGGTATGGTCCACGTCGTTTTATCGTCAAAGAAAAAATCCGTGAATCTGAACTGGTATCCAGCTTTGTATTGGTACCAAAAGATGGTGATGCTGTAGTGGATTATCTGCCAGGTCAGTATCTGGGCGTGAAGGTAAAGCCAGCTTTTTGTGACTACTATGAAATTCGTCAGTATTCGTTGTCAGACAAAGCCAATGGCCAGAGTTACCGTATCAGCGTCAAACGCGAAACGGGTGAAGTGGCAGGTTTAGTGTCGAATTATCTGCATGACGAAATTCAGGCCGGAGATGAGCTGGATATTCTGCCGCCAGCTGGTGACTTCTTCCTGCAATCTGCTCATTTACCTACAGTGTTGATCTCAGCTGGTGTGGGTTTAACTCCTATGGTGTCTATGCTGGAAAGCATTGTGGCGTTAAAGCAACAAACTCCGGTGTTTTTCCTGCACGCCTGTGAAAATACGCAGCAACATTCTTTTGCACAGCGTATTTCGCAACTGGAACAAGACTACCCATTACTGCACAACTTTACCTGGTACAACAAAGCAGAGCAGAACACAGCTGCCGGTCAGTTTACCGGTTTGATGGATCTGAAAGCTGTTGCTGCCCAGTTACCGCTGCAAAGTGCCAACTTCTACCTCTGTGGCCCTACAGGTTTTATGAAGTTTGCCAAAGATCAGTTACTGGCTTTGGGTGTAGCTTCGGCTCAAATTCACTATGAAGTCTTTGGTCCTCATAGCGACCTGTAATGACAAATGGGCCCGGCGTTTTGCCGGGCTTGGCTCACTAGTAGAGAGCAAGCGAAGGGGGATTTATGTGGAGCCTGGTACGCACTGTGAAGTTGCAACAAGCCGAAGTGATGCAGCAAGATACGGAGCAACAACTACAGAAGTTGTTAGAGCAGAATCAGCAACTTGAACACCAACTGGCCGCCAGGGATCTGCAGCTCAAAACCATAACTCAAGAATTGGACAGCACAGCAAAAGCTGCCACAGAGCTGGGTCAATTTGAACAAAGTATGCTGCATATGGAACACAGTATGCTCCGGCTCGCTGATGACTTAAAGCAGCAGCAACAACTGGCATCCGAAGCCCGGCAACTGGCTGAGCGCAGTGGCTCTCAGATGCAGGAATCGAATAAGCAACTTCAATCTTTGCAGCAACAAAGCAGTAAAAGCCTGCAGACGCTGCAAAAACTGAAAACCGAAACCTCTGTTATTTCCGGTGTAGTAGAGCTTATTCGCTCTATTTCAGAGCAAACGAATTTGTTGTCACTGAATGCAGCTATTGAGGCCGCAAGGGCTGGTGAACATGGCCGTGGTTTTTCAGTCGTAGCGGATGAAGTGCGCAAATTAGCCTTAAAAACCACAGCTTCTACCACGGAAATTAGCAGCTCTATTCAAAGTATTTTACAGCAGGTTGATGAAGTCAGTGTGCATGTCAGCGCTATGGATGAAGAAACTCAGGCCTTGTCTACTTTGTTTGGCGAGACAGCAGAGGTCAGCCAGCATATCAGCCAGAACTGCATTCAGGCCGATCGCAGCAGCACCTACTCAGCTATGGTGTTTGCGGTGGAACTCGCCAATTTGCAGGAACTGGTGATGAAGATGATGGTGTACCGCACCTTATTGGGAGGAGCCAGCTTTCAGTCGAAAGATTTACCAGACGAACACCAATGCCGGCTCGGCGCTTTATACGATCAATTGCCAACACAACAGCGTATGACCAAAGGCTCTGTCTACCAGCAGATTGAAGCACCTCATGAAGCTGTGCATCAACAAGCCAAACTCACCTTGGACTATTACCATCAGGGGCGATTACCAGAAACCTTACAAAGCCTGAGCAAAATGGAACAAGCCAACCTAAAGGTGATGCAACTGATGCAGCAATTGTTGGCTGAAATGGATTTGGGGCTGGCAGCAAGAACCTAAGATAATCTACTTCGCAGATGGGCTGCTGTTTGGTTATTGCAGCGCCTTGTCTGCAAATCCATCAAAATCAGACGCTTCAAACTCTTTATATGCGTCGACATCGAATCCACTTAAAATTGTTACTTCGTTTGTCGGAATGATGATAAGGAAATCCATCATCATTTGTAGAAGTTCGTTATTAGATGTGTCATCAGCTTTATGACCAAGGTATCTCTTATAGTGCTCGTAGTAGTTGTTAGTGAATTTCACCTTCTTTTTGTCATCTCTGTATCCACTAAGTAATGGCAATATTGTTAAATATTCAACTTTTCCATTTGTTGGGTCAAAGTTGTATACCATTCCGACATAAACCTTATCGCAGTCCATTGTTATCAATACTGGAGTGTATTTTTGAGTAGACTGAAACAATTGCAGTTCAAGATCGTTCGATTTTGCAGCCTTGAGCATGTATTTATCTCTTGAAGCGCGGAATATTTTGGAGTAGACATTAGATGTAAATGACATTAGCAGCGCAAGACAAAACGCACTAATGCATAGTATGAGCTGTTTGAGTTCATTGAAGTCTAGCGCTTTAGCTTCTGATAAATGAAGCGAATAACTTAATGAGTAAGAATCCATTAATCTGGTGGGCAAATTAGCTAAATCTACAAGGTAAAAAATAACTAATGTAAAAATTGCTATAAGAACACCGTGCACTCCTATGTAGAAGTACAAAGAGTAACCATCCATTCGGATTATTTTAAATCTAGTTGCTGGATTTATTCTGCAGTAAATATAACCTATTGCAAATATCAGCAATAC
>JAHIWM010000145.1 GCA_018815765.1 Gammaproteobacteria bacterium
AAGGCCATCAGCTGTTACAACAGCATGGCTACACTCAGTACGAAATCTCAGCCTATAGCCAACCTGGCCTGCAGTGCAGACATAACCTGAACTACTGGCGTTACGGTGACTACTTAGGTATTGGTTGTGGTGCTCATGGCAAAATCACTGTGCCAGAGACAGGTAAAATTATCCGGCCGGTGAAAATCAAGCACCCCAAAGGTTATATGGATATCAGCAAAGGGTATCTGGATGAAAGCACTGAAGTGCAGCCTGATGACCGCGCCTTTGAGTTTTTTATGAACCGTTTTCGTTTACTTGAAGCTTGTCCTAAACAGGATTTCAGCGCTTATACCGGCTTACCCATCACATCTGTGGAAGATGCGCTTGCCAAAGCAGAGCAACTGGGGTTAATTAACAGCACAGAAACACAGTGGCAAATCAGCCCAAAAGGCGCACGCTACCTGAATGATTTGCTGGCGCTATTTATTTGATCCAATTAACTACAAAAAATAATGAAGGTCCACTTATGTATTTACGTTACTCAGCACTGGCGCTGGCGGTAAGCTTAGCAACAGTAGCAGGCTGTAAACCACCCCCAACTCCTATCGATCAAAGCAAAATCATTGAAGCTACTGTGGTTCTGACTGAAAACCAAAAAGCTGATGCGTTGTTTGAAAAAATCTTCAACGAAAAAGTGGCAAACAGCCCTGAAACTCAGACCGCTCTTGGCTTTAAAACAAATTATGATCAATGGGATGACTTGTCTGATCAGCAAGCCCAAAAAGAGCTGGAGCAAACGAAACAACAGCTTGCGGAGCTAAAGACATTAAATACCACAAGCCTGGATTCAGCACGCCAATTGAGCCTGAAACTACTGATGGCCGAGCTTGAAGCCGATGTGGAAAACGAACAGTGGCGTTTGTATAGCTACCCGGTTAATCAGATGTTTGGCACCCATTCTAAAGTGCCTTCACTATTGATTAACCAGCACATAGTTAAAGACGAAGCCGATGCAAAAGCCTACATAGGCCGGTTAAAGAATGTACTTCCTCACTTTAAACAACTGGAGCAACAACTTCAGGTTCGTGCTGATGTTGGTATTTTGCCGCCCAAGTTTGTGTTTGCACATACCATAGGCGCCAGCCGCAATATCATTAGCGGTGCCCCTTTTGATGGTGGAGCTGACAGTGCCATTCTGGCCGATTTCCGCGCTAAAGTTCAGGAACTGACACTGGAGCAAGCCGAAAAAGATTTATTGATCAAAGAAGCCGAACTGGCATTAGTCGGCAGTGTAAAACCAGCCTATGAAAACCTGATCACTTTGCTGACCACACTGGAACAAAAAGCCGGTGCTGAAGATGGAGTCTGGCGCTTTAAAGATGGCGATAAGTTTTATGCCAATCGCTTAGCGCGTATCACCACCACAGATTACAACGCAGAAAAAATTCACCAGCTGGGTTTATCTGAAGTGGCGCGTATTCACGACGAAATGAAAGCCATTATGAAAAAAGTCGGCTTTAAAGGCGATTTGCAGCAGTTTTTCGCTTTTATGCGTGACGACCCACAGTTTTATTATCCAGACACCGCAGAAGGCAAATCAGCTTACTTAGCTGAAGCGACCCGTATTATCGATACGATGAAATCACGCCTGGATGAGCTTTTTGTAGTGAAGCCAAAAGCTGACATGATAGTGAAAGCGGTAGAGGCTTTCCGTGAACAATCGGCAGGAAAAGCCTTTTATCAGCAACCATCCATGGATGGTTCCAGACCTGGTATTTATTACGCCAATCTGTTCCGTATGAACGGCATGCCAAAATATCAAATGGAAGCGCTGGCTTATCACGAAGGTATTCCGGGCCACCATATGCAAATTGCCATTCAACAGGAACTGGAGAACGTGCCTAAATTCCGCCGTTTTGGCCGTTACACCGCCTACAGCGAAGGCTGGGGTTTATACACTGAACTCTTGCCAAAAGAGATTGGCATGTATCAGGACCCCTACTCCGACTTCGGTCGTTTAGCGATGGAACTGTGGCGTGCTTGTCGTTTAGTAGTCGACACAGGTTTACACGATAAGAAATGGACCCGCGAACAGGCCATTCAGTATCTGGTCGACACTACGCCAAACTCCAAAGGTGAAGCGGTCAACGCCATTGAACGTTACATCGTGATGCCTGGACAAGCCACGGCTTACACTGTAGGTATGTTAAAAATGCTGGAACTGCGCGAAAACGCCAAAACAGCGCTGGGCGATAAATTCGACATCCGTCAATTCCACGACGTCGTACTGAAAAACGGCGCTGTGCCATTGGATGTGCTGGAGCAGTTAGTGGATCAATATATTCAGTCGGCAAAAGCCAAAGCTTAAACTGACATTTTGTTACTGTCCTGTCTTTCGGAGGCGCCCTTGGTGGGCGCCTTTTTTATGCTGCAGGCCAGCTGCTTAAATTCTATCTTAAACGCCAAAAGTGACTATTTTTCAAGCTCAGCTGTTGATCAAATAAGGTAAAGCTATTAAACGGATTCGTAACAGCTTTGACGTTCCGTTATGCCGAAAATTTCTACACACTGTGCCTTATCCCATTATTGTGGCTTAAGGATACGCTTCAATGTTTACCGTTAAAACCTTCAGTACAAATAGAAAACCCTTAGCGCAGCTGTGCCTGGCTTTATCTTTTTCAGGGATCCTGGCCTGCGGCACAGCACGGGCAGAGACAGCGCCCTCCAGCTTCGACAACCCTATTATTAAATACGATACCAAAGATCCAACCAATGAAGTGGGCGATTTGATCTACACAGCAGACCCGGCCGCTTTGGTACTGGATGACACTTTGTATCTGTACAGCACGCACGATGAGGCGTTGCCTGATGGCAAAGATTATCGCATGTACGACTATCGGCTTTGGACCAGTAAAGACTTAGTCAGCTGGCAAAACAAAGGCACTGTATTTCGCTACTCAGATTTTCCGTGGGCCAGAGGAGATCAAAAAACCGGCAACGCTTACGCTCATCACGTGATCCACCGTAAAGATGCTTCTGGTCAATCTAAATACTATTTTTATGCAGCAGTAGAAGGTGGGCAAACCGAAGGTAAATTTGGCTTTTCTATTGGCGTGGCCGTATCGGATAGCCCTGAAGGCCCGTTTAAAGACGCACGCGGTATGCCGATGATTTTGCTGGAAGATACAGCAAAGGATAAAGATCACACCTGGCGCAATATAGACCCAGCCGTTTTTATTGATGACGACGGCAAAGCCTACCTGTATTGGGGTAATCAGCAGTTATGGTGGGTGGAGCTTGAAGCCGATTTAGTCCATCTGAAAGGCGAAAGCTACAGCCTGGATGCAGAAGGCAAGATGCAAAACCGCGATACCAGTAAGGTCAAAATCCATGCTGTCGATACTTTGCCTAATTTCGAAGAAGGCCCATATCTTTCAAAACATAACGGCATCTATTATTTAGTCTATGCGGCGGGTTTTCCGGAAAGTCTGGCCTATGCCACCAGCTCATCCGCCACAGGCCCATGGAAATACCAGGGCATCATTATGGAACCTCTGCCTAACACCACCACTATCCACCCGGCAATGTTTGATTTTAAAGGCAACACCTATCTCGCTTATCACAGCGCCGACCTGCCAGGCGGTGGCAATTACCGCCGCTCGGTCAGCCTCGACCGAGTCTATTTCAATAAAGACGGCACTATTAAACCCATAGTGCGAACGTCAAAGAAATAGTCAGGACGTCCAAGAAATAGCCCGGATAATCTGTTTATTCAAAAGAGACAACAAGGAAAGGAACGAGATGAAAACTAACCTGATAAATCGCAGCTCCTCACACTTTGGCCTGTTCCGGCAGAGCCTGTTGCTGGCCGCTTGTTTATGGACAGCGCAGGCTGTGGCGCAGGCCAACGATGTGATGACGCCAATAGCAGCACCCGATCAGAGCAACGCAATAGAACTTGGTACAGGCCCGCTGCCTGATGCCAAGGCACAAGAATCCTGGCATTCGCAGTATGGCAGCAGATTTGCGCGTAATGTCACAGTCGCCACCCTGACGCCCTTTTTACCTGATGCAAAAAATGCCAGCGGCGCTGCGGTTATTGTTGCACCTGGTGGCGGTTTTCGCACCTTGTCGATGGACAACGAAGGCTGGGATGTAGCAAAAGCTTTGGCGAAGCAAGGCATTGCCGCCTTTGTACTGAAGTATCGCCTAAACCAAACCCCAGTCGATATGGCTGCCTTTGAGCAAGAAATGGCACAGATGTTTTCCGGTACTGCCCGCCGCCCACCCCGCCCTGATCCGGCCGAAATGGCGACTCGTCTGGCGCCACAGCTGGAGGACTCAAATGCTGCCTTTGCGCTTATTCGTAAACGCGCTGGCGAGTGGAAAGTCGACCCGGACCGTATTGGCATGATAGGTTTTTCTGCCGGCGCCATGCTGACGATGGCTACAACACTGGTTAGTAAAGACGCCAAACCTGCTTTTATCGCCAATATCTACGGCCCTCTGGCTGAAGTCAAAGTGCCAGCCGACGCGCCGCCGTTATTCGTCGCCCTTGCTGCAGACGACCCATTTTTCGCCAATGGCGACTTTGGCCTGGTGAAAAGCTGGCAGCTGGCGAAAAAGCCGGTTGAGTTTCATTTTTACGAGCAAGGTGGTCACGGCTTTGGCATGTATCCAAAAGACACCACAAGCACAGGCTGGTTTAGTGCCTTCAGTAGCTGGTTAAAGATGCACGGCATGATGCAGCCGAAAAAGTAAGGCCTGCTCTAATGATCTGTAGGGGCGTCCCTTGTGGGCGCCCGTTTTGTTGATGTAGTCAGGTATTCGAACTATGTCTATCCAATCAAGAGACATTCATAATGAGAACTATAAAAACCATACTTTTAGGCGGGCTATTTATTTTCACCCCTTTTTCTCACGCCGATTTTGTTGACGACTTTACTACTAAATCAGTAGCGGGCTGGCAAACCTTGACCGGTGATGGCGAGGCGCAGTTAAAATTTGTCCCGATGGATGGTTTTGCCCGTATGCAGGTCGATGCAACTAAAGATCAACATAATATCTATTGGACCATTATCAAACGCGATATCGCTCAGTCCCTGGATATGGAAAAGCTCAAAAGCCCAAACTACGAATTACGCGTAGAAGCTCGGGTACGCGCCAGCCATGCCCCGCGGCGGGTCAACTTTATGATCAACACCCAGCGCACCACAGATTATCACGAGCATTTACGTGAATATGATCTGGGGCAGAATTCTGATTGGCACACTATCAGTATGACGACGCGCAATCTGGATGCTGTCGCTGGTGATCAAGTGAATATCCAACTTGGAGTGACCGATTGGGGGCCAGGCGAATATCACTTAGATGTAGATTATTTTCGCGCTGAAGTGGTTCCAGTGAAGAATGCAAAACCGGATCTGGGCGAGCCTCTTGTTTATCATCCCCCTATCCCTGCGCTTGAGACCTTCAAACAGCATCTGAAAGTAAAACATGATGCCAGCATTAACTCCGCATTCCCTTTAGTGAATTTCAATAACTGGACATCCGACAATACGCGCGTTTTCACTGTGAGTGCTGGGCAATATCCACTGCTACGCTGGGACTTACAAAGCTTTCGCGGCCAAAAAGCCAAAGCAGCGGGCGTCTTGGAACTAACCACCCAGTCGCTGCAAAAAGGTGGCAACTATAGAGGCGCTTTGGGTGAAGATTTTGGTATTGAGTTCGATAAAGTACGGCTGTTTGAAGTTTTCGGCGGCGATGAAAACTGGCAACAAAATACTGTCACCTTCAAAAGTTTTACTCAGGGCAAAGATCTGCAATCGACCATCAACGGCCAAATGATTTTTGATACAGAGGTTGCTCAAGCTCAGGGGAAAACCCTGGTGACTATCCCCCGCCCCGTATTGCAACGTTTACTCGATGGCACCACGCGCGGACTCTTGCTGCAACCACTAGGCGCGCTTGAAGTGTCGTTCTACGACTCTGAGCATGGCGATGGCAGCAAAGCCGCCACATTGCATTTCAGTAGCAGCGCGCAATAAACAGCTGAGGCCCCCATGAAACGATTTTTTAAACTGCTAGCCATACTGAAACTGCTGGCCCTCGTTGCTGCAATAGCACTTGCAGGCTGTTCAGCGCCATCAACTCAAAACACGCAGCCAAATCAAATCCATACCTGGCAAACGCAAGAGATTGTGCTGCTTGCAGAAAAGTCTTACCCAAATTATTACACCGACGTCGATATCTGGGTGCAACTGAAAGGGCCTGGGTTCGATAAACGCGTTTATGGTTTCTGGGATGGCGAGAATCGCTTTGTGGTGCGTGTGGTTGCCACAGCGCCGGGCGAATGGGCCTGGCAAAGTAGCTCCAACCATCCTGATGATGCTGGTTTGAATGGCCACTCAGGTGCCTTCACTGCCATTGAATGGTCTGCATCTGAAAAAAAGCAGAACCCGAACCGCCAAGGTTTTGTCCGTGTCTCGCCAAATGGTCACGCCCTTGAATATGCCGATGGAACGCCCTTTTTTATGGTCGGTGACACCTGGCTGGCTGGCACCACCTGGCGCTTGCCGTTTCGTAATGCGCCCACCTCAGATAATTACCAACCAGGTCCTGGTATTGGTTTTGAAGATGCAGTGGCTTTTCGCAAGAAACAAGGGTTTAACTCAATCAGTATGATTGCCGCTTTTCCCAATTGGGATGCAGATTTAAACCCCAGCACCCATGCGGATAAAAATGGCGTTTACTTGCGAAATGCCTGGGAAAAATTCGGTTACGACGTAGCAAGCGGAAAAGGCACAGATGCTTCGGGCGGCGTCAGTTATTGGGGTTCGTTCACCGCAAAAAGTATGCGCGATGAATACGGCCAATTGCCATTTGCTCTGTCTGCGGAGCATAAAGGTGTGTCAGATTTCACCCGCATCAACCCAGCCTATTTCAAAAGCCTCGACCGCAAAATGAATTATTTGTCGCAACAGGGCTTTGTGCCGCTGCTTGAAACTGTGCGGCGCGATGTGGGGCCTTCATGGCATGCCTATTTTAATTTCAATGAAACTTTTGCCCGCTACACCCAGTATTTAATTGCGCGTTATGGTGCCAACAACATCGTCTTTAGCGGTATTCATTTAGATTGGATCCCAAAAGATTTCAGCCTGAGCGCCGCACAATTTAATGAAGCGCTGACCTATCACTTGAAAAAATATGGCCCACCGCCCTTTAACCAACCTGTAACTGTGCTTATTGATCGCTCCACCTATGAAGCCTTTGGTCATGCTGAGCAAGTCCCTTGGCTGACCATGCACAGCGTGGGTAACAAACCACGCGATCATCGTGTCAGTGAGGCATTGGAAACCCAATTTAAACTGACGCCAGCTTATCCAACTATTAATTTCGAACCCTATTACACCGGCTGGCTGCACGAAATTAATAAACCGGCAGGTGAAGAACCGCCTGCCAATTCGGCACGGGATAATTATTTTGCGCGCGCACAAATGTATGGTTCAGTACTGTCGGGCGGCTTGTCTGGCCATGTGCACGGTACTGCAGCCTATGACCTCACCTCTACCGGTGAACCCGCAGGTGCCAGGCCACATATCTGGGATGCATTAAATTACCAATCTGCCACCTATATGCAACATCTGCAGGCTTTTGTGCTGTCGGAAGGCCGCCGCTATCAGGATTTATTGTTAGCCTCTGACGAGATTTCTGTGCGTAAAGCACCGGGCAGCCCAGAGGATGGACTCGATGGTTGGTCTTATATGATGCGTACAGCGGAAAAAGACTTCGCGCTGCTTTATTTTGAAAATAAGGCTGTCCTGCCAAAGCTAAAAGGCTTCGTTCCAGGTAAAACCTATACCTTGAAATGGTTCGATCCAATCAATGGTCAATGGCAACAATCGGTGTCGATGACTGCCACTAGCGAAGGTACTTTAGTGCTGCCGAGTTTTCCACAAAACGAGCAGATCGCCAGCCGCGATTGGGCGGCGAAAATCCTGTTAGATTAATAAGAAGCTGTTGTTATCTATTTGATTTGTAAATCATATAAAAAATAAGCGGCGGTAAGTTGGCAGCAAGTCAGATAACTGGCTTGCTGAAATCCCGTATCCCCCTGTTGATAGGGGTTGCTAACGCAGTTGTCCGGACGAATACATAGTGTTATGTGCTTTCACCATAAAAACAGGCACGCTTTGAGCAAATCAACAGGCAGATTTATTTGTTGCTGAAGAAGAAAAAACATTCTAATTTAGGAATTTAGAGTAGACCACTCAAAAAATAACAGGCCAGACAAAAGTAATAATATGCCAGCACGCTTTTTGCGGGAGGCTAACAGTAGTTGTTTGGAGTGGATTAATTTTATCAATAAGTTAACGCCGGCTGCTCGTCTGGTAAAACCACAGAAAGCGTGCTGGCACAATATACAAATGTTAGAACTCTCAAGGAAAACTATGTCTATGGAAGTAAATAAAGCAAAAGAAAGTTTAAAGAAACTCATAAATTTTTCGCTGACACATTGGGTGGCTTTAATCGCAATTCTTTACTCTTTTTCAGTTGGCATTAATATAATCTACACGAACTCTCTTTTTTCATATTTTTCTATTAATCCTTGGGAGTTTTACGAAGGTCATGACATTTTGATTAGCGCATTTATGCGAGCTGATATAGTAGCTGCAACTATCATCATATCCATAATAGCTTTCTCAGTAATTTCCTTTTTAATCTATACAGATCGAGTTAAAGACAATAAAAATCTACCCGCCATTTCTGGCATGGTAGTAGTTACAGCAGTAATGTTTCCTATAGTGTTGGCGCCGATGTCAGCGGAAGATACTTTCTTTAACCTAGCGTATATGAAAAATGATCTATTAGAGGTGCAATTAAAAGACAATACTAAAATAGGGAACGTTAAGTTGGTGGCTAGCCCAGGTAAGTTTCATATTTATTACAAACAAGATACTCAGAAGGTAGAGATTATTGCAGAGAGTGAAATTATCAAGGTACTCAAGGAAGACAAGCTAACCATATCGAATAGAGAATATGAAAATATATTTAAACTTAGGATCGGTGGCGCTAGCCGTGATTTGGATAGGCAGAACTTGCTAATTAACGAACGTTACTACCCTAAACTTTCTAAACCATCTAGTTCTAACAAGCCAATGCAACCGACCGCTAACGCGCCGGTTGATTGAGGCGTTATGTAAAAGCAAAGGAGCAAAAATTGAACAAAATATTTCGTTTACTGGTGTCTGGTATATTCTTATTTAATCTATCTCTGTGTTTAGCTTCCGAACCAATAAAGCTAAGCAGTACATTCAGCGAAGAAGAAGTTAAGTGGGTAAAAGATAAAGGGAACTCTTCCGTATTTGGTTCTGCTTATATAGAACTGGAAAATGGTGTAAAAAAAGGTTGCGCTTCGTTTAATGTTGAATTGTTGCCTGTAGCAAACTATTCAAATGAAAGAATTTTAAAAACCTATGGAAACAATGTAAGTGGCCAAATTCTGATATCTCAGAATCCACCTAAATTTGAACCTGATGCAAAAAAATACCATGAGCTAGATATTACTACCACCTGTAATTCTGAAAACCAATTTAAATTGAATAGTGTTCCTCAAGGGGATTTTTATATTCTTGCCTTCATTATCTGGGATGAAGAAAAAGACGGTGTAGCTAAGAAATTAGGTGGTGCGGTTATGAAAAAAATACATGTAAAAGCAAACTCAAAATTGAAAGTTGATTTATAGCTATAATCGCATAACAAGGCGTTTCAGCACAGTTTCACTGGACAGGTTTTAAGTCGAACTTCCGGTCGCAGTTCAAGAGAGTGTTAAAAACACTGCGGCTGGACCTACCCCAACAACCTCTGCTTCAGCGCTTTGGCATAAGTACGGCTGACCTTCAGCACATTTTGATTCAGCAAGACGGCGTTGTATTCTGAGTTACAGAGCGGTTGTAGTTTCTCGATATAGGTCAGGTTGACTACTGTTGATTTATGAATGCGAACAAAGACGTCTGGTAGGCGCTCATCAATCAGGCTTTTTAGCCGGGCACGCATTACATAAGTTTCGGCTTTAGTATGCACACACATGTAATCACCGGCGGCGTCTATCCAGATAATGTCCTGATAAGGGATCAACTGAATGGGGTTGCGCCCGTCCTGGATCACCAGTTTTTGCATTTCTATGCTGAATTGCGGCTCAGTTGCTTCTGCACTCCCGTCTTTACTGTATCCCTGCTCCCGAGTGATTTCTGCAACCGCAGAGAGCATTTGCGCTTTGCCAGCGCGATTGGTCGTTAGTTCACTGACTCTGTCTATGGCTTCAGCTAAACGTTCAAGTTTCACTGGTTTTAACAAGTAATCGATGGCTCGCACTTCAAAGGCTTTTACCGCGTGTTGATGGAAGGCGGTGACAAAGACTATGGCCGGACAAAGTTCAGGTTGAAGTTGGCGGATCAGATCAAAACCACTTTGTTCCGGCATTTCAATATCCAGAAAAATCAGATCAGGCATCTGAACGTTGATCAAAGTGATAGCTTCAGCCACGCTATTGGCTTCACCTATTACCCGAATTTGCGGAAACGCCTCCAGCCGCAGTCGTAAACCTTCTATGGCCGCTGGCTCGTCATCTACGATCAGAGTATTTACTATGGTCATCTTGCTCACCACTTGGGCTGGCCCGCTCGTTCCTGGGGTATGCTAATTTGGATCCAGGCGCCCTCTTCCGCTCTGTTGCCAAAACTAAAGGAGCTTTGGTCAGGGTAAATCAGCGCTAAACGTTCTTCACAATTGTGCAAGCCTATACCTGTAGAGCCTACTTCAGGTTGCTGGGTAAAACCGCTGCCATTGTCCAGCATGCTGATCAGCAACTGGCCGTTGTGCTGGCTGAAGCTGACTGAAATAGCATAACTTTGTTGCGACATACGCATGCCATGTTTCAGCGCATTTTCTGCTAGCGGTTGCAGCAATAACGAAGGCACCAGCAGATGTTTCACATTTTCGTCGGCGACAATAGATACATTCAACTTGTTTCTGAAACGACATTGCTCCACGTCAAAATAGGTCTGTAAGATCCTTATTTCTTCCGCCACTGTCACTTTGGCCAAAGGGTCTGTGTACAAACTGTAGCGCAGTAAATCGCAGAGCTTTTCCAGCATGGACACTGCGTGTTGATTGTCCTGCTTTAAAATTAAGGTGCAAATGGCGTTAATGCTGTTAAACATAAAATGCGGATTCAGCTGATAACGCAGCATTTTTAACTGAGCTTCTTTGGCCAGATGAATAGCTTCCGCCGCTTTTTGCCGCTGTTCCATAGTTTCGAAGGTGGCTTTGGAGGCGTAATACAAGGCGGTCCAGGTTAATAAAATAGTTAAAGAAGCTGAGTTCCAGGTGCCGACATCGAACCAGGTCATGGATTGCCAGATCTGGCCATAGAGCCACTGTAAGGTCAGCCACTTCCACTGAGTCCAGACCAGGCAACTGACCAGAATTATTGGCAGATGCCACAGAATTTTTGAGCGGTTTTGTTGCACGCTAACCCGGGCAAACCAGGCCCGCAGCAGTAGGGTAAGCATAAAACCAAAGCTGGTATCCAACAGCAGATGAGGCAAAGCCACCTGCCAGGGTTCCTGGCTGGGGATTTTAATCATCAGGGCTGTCAATACAGCGTACACAGCCCAGCCGCCAGTTTGACAGAGCCAGAACAGCTGATTACGACTTAAAGATTGCAACACCATTCAATTCCAATTCAAAAGAAACGAAAAATGGTGCCACTTCCGACACCACTTTTATGTTTTATCTGTCATCAGGCAGGCTAATTAGCGCAACCTATCAGCACAGAGTCCTTCGCAGCTTCTGTACTTTTTTGTGCAGAGAGCACCATATCCGCTACCGCCAGACTATGTTGTCCGCTTGAGCTAAACACCAAAGCATCTGAAATCCGTTTTACAGAAGACTGTTCAGCACAATCTAATGCCAGTTCCACAGTATGCCATACACCAGATTTTAAGTGCGCAAGAGGTTCTGCAAGCGACAACTGGCGTAAACAACTACCTTGTTGATCACAAAGCACGGCAAGATTGAGCTCTTTTGGTACTTGCTGGTCAAAACGTAAGCTAAAACGCAACGCCTTGGCTGTTTTGTATTTAGATGCGGCAACAGGCTTGATATAACGCAAGCTGGCTGATGCTTTAGCAGCTGTATTCCAGCGCAACTGACGGCCATCTTCCTGATAGGACAAGTTCACCGACTGCATGGCCAAACTTTTGCCGTCTGCACTGACACCAAAAGGTGTAATAATCAAAGCCGCAGTGTTTTCAGAGCCCGCTGCGCTGCTATCCAACAGCACCCAAGCCATATCAGCAGCTAAGTTGCGTAAAAACAGCGGCTGAATGGCATCATCAGAAACTGATGCTGTTGCTACCGAAACCTGCTCAGAGAATTGGCCCAGTTCTTTATGATCGGCGTAAGTTAAGCCATAACCATAAGCAAACAAAGGGTCATAGTTCGCATCGCCTTTATTTAACACAAACTGATGGTCAAAACGTGGCCAGGAAAAACTCAGCTTCCCCTGGAAATCATAACGAGCTTTGCCCTGACTGCCAGCCAGTAAGACATCAGCCACGCCCTGGCCCTCCGAACCAGGTAACCAGGCCACCACAAAGGCATCGGACGAGTTTAGCTCTTTATTGGTCCACAGCGGCCGACCAGTTAAAAATACCGTGACCACTGGAATTCCCTGCTGTTTTAACTTTTTAATTAAGGCTAAATCGCGCTTGTCGCCGTGCTGGTACTCCAGCTGCTGAATATCACCAAACCATTCGGCATAAGGGTTTTCGCCTATCACTACCACAGCTACGTCTGGTTTTTTTCGGTAGTCGCCATCGACCGCCAGTTCTACTTGACCGCCAGCTGCTTTCACCTGTTGAGCTATGCCCTGATAAACAGAAGTGGCATTGGGGAAATCAGCGTTGCTGTTGTCTGTGCCCTGCCAGGACACACTCCAGCCACCTGCTTGTTTCGCTATGTTATCTGCGCCATCACCAGCCACCAGTACCCGGCTTTTTGCCGACAGGGGCAGTACTTTTCCGTTGTTTTTCAGCAGAACTAAAGATTTTCGCACCGCCTCACGCCCGAGTTCCTTGTGTTCTTGACTGTTAAACACAGCCATTTGCGCAGATTCAACCCGGCTGGATGGTTTGCCACGCTCCAGCAGGCCCCAACGAATTTTTGCGCGTAAAAAGCGACGTACCGCATCATCAATACGCGCTTGCGGAATAATGCCCTGCTCCACCTGACGAATGGTGTTGTGGTAAAAGGCTTCAAAGTGCTCTGGCACCATCAGCACATCCACACCGGCATTAATAGCACCGGCGCACTGTTCCAGATCGCAACCTTCGACAAACTTATGGCCGTTCCAGTCAGTAACCACAAAACCATCAAAACCCATTTGGTTTTTCAGTACATCGGTCAGCAGGTATTTATGGCCATGCAAGCGCACACCATTCCAGCTGTTAAACGACACCATCACAGACTGCACGCCTGCCTGAACAGCGGTCATATAACCTGCGGCGTGAATATCTCGCAGACCTTGTTCATCAATTAGGGTGTCACCGCGGTCTATGCCTTTTTCAGTACCACCATCCCCAACAAAGTGTTTGGCGGTGGCAATACGGCCAAACCCCTGCAGGAAATCTTTACCCAAAGTACCCTGCAAGCCGGACACCATCTGACCGGCATAGGCTTTTACTATGGCAGGATCTTCAGAATAACTCTCGTAAGTACGGCCCCAACGGTCATCCCGCACTACAGCCACTGTAGGCGCAAAGCTCCATTCAATACCTGTGACCGCTACTTCTTTGGCGGTTGCCACACCTATACGGTGGATCAGCTCTGGATCATGAGCAGCGCCCAAACCTATATTGTGTGGAAACAAGGTAGCGCCATAGACATTACTGTGGCCATGCATAGCGTCTGTGCCCCAAATGGTTGGAATACGACTGCCATCTTCTTTAGCATCAACAGAGGCTTCATACATTTCGTCAGCGTATTTTAACCAGACTTCAGCCGTTGCTTGTTTTTGACCATAAGGCGCTGTATTGCCACCATTGAGGTAAGAGCCAAAGCCATACTTGCGCATTTGTGCTACCGACAAATAACCGATTTCCGGCTGGATCATCTGCGCTACTTTTTGCCCCAAGGTCATGCGAGCCAATATCTGATCCAGTACTTTTTCCAGTTC
>JAHIWM010000146.1 GCA_018815765.1 Gammaproteobacteria bacterium
ACTCAGCCCTGATTTGAACCTGACACGGGCAGGGATAAACCCTGCCCTTCATAAAACCTAAAATCAAAGCGCTGTTAACAGCTCTGGCAGCGAATCAATTATCGCCTTGGGCTGATAACGACTCAGCTCTTCTCTGCCATGCACACCATGAGTCACCCCTATACGTGGCATCTCTATGGCTTGCGCCATTGCCATATCGTGAATAGTGTCGCCGACCATAATGGCGCGGTGAGCTGGTAAGTTCAGTTCAGCCAAAATTTGCTTTAGCATATCAGGGCTGGGCTTCGATTCTGCTTCATCGGCGCAGCGACTGGTGGTGAAGTACGGTTCTAATCCGGTTTCTTCAAACATCCGTTTTAAGCCTTTGCGTGCTTTGCCTGTCGCTACCGCCAACAACATACCTTGTTGCTTCAGCTCAAGCATCACCTGCTCTGCACCTTCGAATAAAGGTGTCGGCGGATGATCGTGCGATAAATACTGGTCGCGGTAATGTTCAAACACAGTCTGGCGCTGCGTACCATTGATACCAGGGAATAAAATATCAAACACAGGGTCCAGGCTCAGACCAATAATTTGTTTCACCTGATGTTCAGTGGGCACCACTAAACCAGACAACGCTGCAGCAGAGCGCATTGAGGAGACAATTCGGCCCACTGAGTCCATCACAGTGCCGTCCCAGTCAAATACCACTAAAGCAATATCCGAACTCATGCTTATTTTCTCTTCAGTTTTTCAAGCACACTGCTTAATGCGTTGTCCAAAGGTGCTTCGCAGGTTAATAGCTTGCCAGTTCCCGGGTGGGTAAAGGTCAGAGTTTTGGCATGCAAATACAAACGGTTTAAACCCAGCTTCTGCATTTGTGAGGTAAATTCGTTATCACCGTATTTATCATCACAGGCAATGGCATGACCTTTACAGGCGGTATGCACACGAATTTGGTGTGTACGGCCAGTGACAGGGAAAGCTTCAACTAAAGTGCCTTCTTCATAACGCTGCAGAATTTTAAAGCGGGTTTCCGAAGGTTTACCTAAAGCTTCATCCACTTTCACCACACGCTCGCCACTTTGTAAGGTGTTTTTACGCAGCGGATCTGTGACTTTTTTGATTTTGCTGTCCCACTGACCTGCGACTAAAGCCCAGTATTTTTTCTCGACTGTTTTTAAGCGCAGTTGTTCGTGCAGATTGGTCAGCACAGAACGTTTTTTTGCGATCAATAAACAACCTGAGGTATCACGGTCTAAACGATGCACTAGTTCCAGATGACGGGCGGTTGGGCGTAAAGCCCTTAATGCTTCAATCACACCAAAAGATAAACCGCTGCCACCATGTACTGCCATACCAGTAGGTTTGTTCAGCACTATTAAATCGTTGTCTTCAAAAAGAATATGGCTTTCGAGGTTTTTCACCATAGCAAGACCTGTCGACACAGGCTCTTTTTCCGGCTCATCGTGAACAATAAGCGGCGGCACCCGCACCTGATCACCAGCTTGCAGTTTGTACTCAGGTTTTATTCTTTTTTTATTAACCCGCACTTCACCTTTGCGCAAAACCCGATAAATCACACTCTTTGGTACGCTCTTCAGCCGTGCCATTAAGAAGTTGTCTATGCGTTGACCGGAATAATCTTCTTCTACATCAATATATTGCACCGGAGTTTTGATATTTTCAGTCATGCGTTTCAGTTACTCTGCTAAGCTTAAATTAAGTTGCTATTGGTCGCTAATTAGTGGGATAATTATCGGGCTAATTATGCCAAAAATGGCAATTAGGGCGCTCAAAGTGACGTAAGAGAAAATGTGAGGCACCGTTCGGGAGGCAGATCATACCGAATTCGTTGGGAAAACCAACGTATTTATACTCTGCGGGCGAGAATAACGCTATTTGTCTGAAGTAATGCTGCGTAATTTATTACTGACAGAGACAAAACACAGTTTCCGGTCACTTAAGGCAAAAAAAAATTGCGACAACGCAGCGCGGTATCGCGCGATCTCTGTGTCAGATCACAGCAAAAAACATTTAAGTGCGGCCCTGACAAGGCGGCGCCAAATATACCAGAACAGGTTTAAGTTAGAGTAAGTCGACAAGCACGCAAACCAGGTTGGGTTCAAAACCCACTAAACAGGCAGAGCAAATGCAGTCAACTCCAGGTAACTTTAGCCCGCCAAGGTATAAAATGAGTTAGCTCAAGCATTCCCAGTCGAGAGACTGCAGCATTGATATGTTTGACCATCTGAAACGCGGACGCAGGATGTCGTTGCGTTGTGGCCTATGTAATAGAGTCACAAAACAATGAAAAGAATGTTAATTAACGCCACGCAGGAAGAAGAAATCCGCGTAGCACTTGTCGATGGACAAAAATTATACGACCTGGATATCGAAAGCCCAGGACACGAACAGAAAAAAGCAAACATCTACAAAGGACGAATCACCCGGGTTGAGCCCAGTCTGGAAGCAGCTTTTGTTGATTATGGCTCTGAACGCCATGGTTTTTTACCTCTGAAAGAAATCTCCCGCGAATATTTCCCTGCTGGTTATACCTTTGACGGTCGCCCAAATATTAAAGAAGTGGTCAAAGAAGGTCAGGAAGTTATTATCCAGATTGATAAAGAAGAACGTGGTCAAAAAGGCGCAGCCTTAACGACCTTTATCTCTTTAGCTGGTTCTTACTTAGTGCTGATGCCTAACAATCCTCGCGCCGGTGGTATTTCCCGTCGTATTGAAGGTGACGAGCGTCAGGATTTAAAGGACTCGCTGGATCAATTACAACTGCCAGACGGCATGGGCTTAATTGTTCGTACCGCTGGTGTGGGTAAATCTCACGAAGAGCTGGATTACGACTTAAAAGCCTTATTAAAACACTGGTCTGCTATTACTCACGAAGCCCAAAACCGCCCTGCTCCATTCCTGATCCATCAGGAAAGCAACGTGGTATTCCGCGCTATTCGTGATTACCTGCGCCGTGACGTCGGTGAAATACTGATCGACAACCCACGTATTTTCGAAGAAGCCAAAGTTTATATTCAGCAGTTCCGTCCTGATTTTGCCCACCGCGTCAAAATGTATCAGGGCGAAGTGCCACTGTTTATGCACTTCCAGATTGAAACTCAGATTGAATCCGCCTTCCGTCGTGAAGTGCGTTTACCTTCTGGTGGCTCTATCGTCATCGACAGCACTGAAGCCTTAACTGCCATTGACATTAACTCGTCAAAAGCAACTAAAGGCGGTGATATCGAAGAAACAGCATTTAATACCAACTTAGAAGCAGCAGATGAAATTGCCCGTCAGTTACGTTTACGTGACTTAGGTGGTTTGATTGTGATCGACTTCATCGATATGACACCAGTGCGCCATCAACGTGAAGTAGAAAACCGCTTAAAAGACGCCGTAAAACAAGACCGTGCCCGCGTTCAGATTGGCCGCATTTCACGTTTTGGTTTACTGGAAATGTCACGTCAGCGTTTACGTCCTTCGTTGGGCGAATCTGCAACTCATGTGTGTCCACGTTGTCATGGCCGCGGCACTATTCGCAGCACTGAGTCTTCAGCTCTGTCGATTTTACGTTTAATCGAAGAAGAAGCGATTAAAGACAACACCAGTCAAATTCATGCTCAGGTACCGGTCTCTGTTGCCACTTACCTGATGAATGAAAAACGTGATTCAGTACGTCGTATTGAAAGCCGTCACGGTATCCGGATTTACATCATTCCTAACGAACATATGGAAACGCCAAACTATGAAGTGACGCGCATCCGTATCGACGAAGAGATTGAAGAGTCCAGCTACAACATGGTGAAAGCACCAGCCATTGGCAGTGCTGTCTATCACCCTATTGGCGAAAACACAAAAGAAAAACCAGCTGTATCCGCTATTAATATGGCAGAAGCTTCAGCTTCAGCCTCTGCCTCGACTGCGCCAGCTCCTGTAGCTCGCAAAGCTGAAGCCGCTGTAGCCAAAGATGCAGGCCCTGGTTTAGTTGATTCTGTGGTGGGTTGGTTTAAATCTTTATTCGCTGCTGCACCTGCACCAGAGAAAAAAGTGGAAGAAGCACCACGCCGCAGTAATAACCGTGATAACAACAGACGTCGTAACAACAAAAATCGCCGCCGTCAGGAAGGGGATGAAAAAGTTGCAAAAGACGACAACGCTACTCCAGCGAAAGCTGAGCGCCCAAATGAACGAAATCAGGAACGTAATCAGGAACAACGAGCTCCAAGACAGGATAAACCTCGTCAGGAACGTGGTGAACGCCCGGAACGTGGAGAGCGCCCAGAGCGAGCTGAACGTGGCGAAAGACCAGAGCGTACTGAACGTCCGGAACAGAAGAAACCTGCTGCAGAACGTCCAGCTCCGGTCAAAGCCGTAGAACAAGACGAAGAGCATAGCTCTAAGATTGTGGAACGCCGTCAACGCCGTCAGATGCGCAAGTCTGTACGTCATGAAAAAGAAGGCGTTGAAGCAGTTGCAGTGGCTACTGTAGTTGAAGCCGCTGTTGTAGCTACACCTGTTGTTGAAACCCCGGTCGTTGCAGCTGTAGCCATCGACACTGCAGTAGCAGAAATTGCGGTAGCAGTGCCAGTTAACGAAGCTGTTGCAGTCACTGAAGATCCTGTTCAGGCAGATGTTGTTGAAGCTGTAGATACTGATGCTGTTGAAAGCACTGATGCGGAAAAAGAAGCAGCTGAAGGCCGCAGCCGCAGCCGTCGTTCTCCTCGTCATTTACGTGCTGCTGGTCAGAAACGTAAAAAAGAGCAACAGGATCAGGAAGCTGAAGAAGCGTTAGCTGCCCGTTATCCTGAAGATCAGGACACTGCGGTCAGCACTGAACAGCAACTGGATCTGCCTATTGCAGAAGACGTAAAAGAAACTGCAGTTGTTGAAGCTAAACCAACACCGGTTGTTGAAGCTGCACCTGTTGTTGCTGAACCAGCTCCTGTAGTTGAAGCAACACCAGTTGCTGCTGAACCAGCTCCTGTAGTTGAAGCAACACCAGTTGCTGCTGAACCAGCTCCGGTCGTTGAAGCAACACCAGTTGCTGTTGAACCAGCTCCGGTCGTTGAAGCAACACCAGTTGCTGCTGAACCAGTAGCTGAAACTGTGACAGAAGAAGCTCCAAAAGCCAAAACTCGTAAAGCGCCTGCGAAAAAAGTAGTAGCTGAAGTGAAAGCTCCGGTTGCAGCTGGGAACAGATACGCAAAAATGGTGACTGCAGATATGACTAAGCCAGTAGCCAAAGCTGAAGCTACGGCTACAGTTGAAGCTGCACCTCAGGCAACCAGCATGGATAACAGCGAACGACCACTGGTCATCAGCTCAGAACGTCCAGGTGGCTCAGCCTCTGCCCGTCAGATGAGTGTTGCTCCTATGACAAAACCTGGTTCAGCTGAATAAGCTGGTTTAAAACCAAAAAGAGAGGCCACCGCAAGGTGGCCTTTTTGTTTGCTTTGTAAAAGCGATATCCCACAGGCTACGCGCTTTTACTCCGATGCAAAATGCGTCAGCACCTTCTCAAGCACCTGCTGACGAATTTCATCCTGCTCAAATAAGAGTTCATGTTTTGCGCCTTTAATTTGCTGCAAGCCACTGACACAGCCTGAATTCGGGTTCTGTGCCAACACAGAGCAAAACTCTTGCTGCGCTGTTGCTGACACTATAGTGTCCAGTTCTGCCTGCATCACCAGCACTGGAATTTTGATCTTGTCTGTTTGCTGTTGCATGTGGGGTAATACGGCGCAAGCCTGATCCAACCAGCCCCAGGTAGCGCCACCTAATTGCAGCTGCGGATTATCCTGATACAACCTTTGCATCCACTGATAACGTGTTTTTGAACCGGTCAGCTCATTGCCTTCAAAAGCACCTGCGACATAAGGTTTGTCAGCAAAACCTGCGTAACCTTCTGTGGAAAACAATGTCACTGTTGATGCCAGACGACAGGCGTCCCACTCATCATAGGCCAACTTGCCATTGATACCATGCATAGGCGCCGACAAGGCGGCCTTTTGAAATACATCAGGGTGCTGCTGTAAATACAAAGTACTGATAGCGCCTCCCATAGAATGACCTATCAGATATAAAGGCTGCTTAGGATTTGCCTGCAATTTATCCACCAGCACAACCCGACTTACCAGTTGATGCATATCATCAATATACTGCTGAAAATCTTCGATATGCCCTTTATATGGATTATCTGTTAAACGGACCGACACACCCTGACCCCGGTGATCAAACATCAGCACCTGATAACCCTGCTGTGTCAGCTCATAAGCCAGTTCCTGATATTTCAGATAGGATTCAGTGCGGCCATTGACCACTACGATTGTGGCCTTCACTTGCTCGGGTTCACTCTGTTCCGGCTTAACCAATACATAGTGCAAACTGGTGCCGTCCTGCAACTCCAGTTGCTGCGGTACAACGCCTTGCCAGAAAGGCGCAATCTGCTGTTGATACAACACAGCGAAGTTATCTGTGGCTTTTGCCTGGGCTGTATGCAGGCCGCAGAAGAGTGCGGCAGTCAGCAGTGAATAGCTCAATTTCATAAATGGTCCTGTACACCTGGTATTGTTACATAAGTTGCGCTGCTCACTCAGCATAAAGGCGTTTTGTGACAGCTGTCATTAAATGACCCGAAAAAGTACAAAAGGGATACGCAGGACTTTAAACATAAGTGACTGAACGAACAACAGATGATAACAATAAAGGCCAAGTCTGACTTTAGCCTTTGCCGTCGTCACCAGAGTCAGAGGTTATTTATTCACAGGGAACGCCATTAGCCAATCCACAGCCTTTGTGATCACAGCAGGCTGCTGAAAAAGCACTAGATGGTCAGAATCTTTAAGCTCTATATACTGGCCACCAGAGCGTTCTGCTTGCTCTTTACTCCAACCATCCCCCTCCTGTTGCCAGACCAGCAATGGCGCTTTTTGCTCAGGGTTTTGGTTGATTTGTTGTTGCTCAAAATCTGAATTGATCACTGACACCGGCCGCTTAGTGTAAAAAGGCAGAGCCTGATAGACATCCAAATCGTCTACATAGGCGGCAATTTCTTTCGCCCTGTTTTGTTGACGTTCAATCCGAAGTCGCTGCTGCGCCATAAAATCAAAATAGGCCCAGTCCATTTGGTTGGCATAGTCTGTCGGTACTAGCTTTTGCACCAGCAGCCGCTCTTGCTGCAGCTTTTTAGCTGTACGATCTGTCCAGACCCCAGTTTTTAACGCAGGTAGAAGTTGTGCCAGATTCGCCTTATACCAATCGGCCGGATAACCTTTGTACAAAGCAATGGAGCCTGGCAGAGGAATATCCGGGTCAATCAGCAGCAGCCCCTGGATCTTTAGCGCGGAATTCTGATGAGCAAATAACAAACCGGACACAGAACTACTGGCAAAACTGAGCAGCAGGATTTGCGGTTCATTCAACTCAGTCAACACTAAGGTCAAGTCCTCAGCAAAACGCCTGTAGGACGGATTATTTACCTCTGAACTCAGGCCCTGGCCCAATCTGTCTATGGCATAAGTTCGGTATTTTGCGGCCAGCACCGGTTGCAGTAGAGCAAACCAGCCACTGTCGCTATGCCAGTGCTCATTGGGGCCAGACAGCAATACGACGGCTGCCCCTTTGTGCTCCAGCCCTGCAGAGCGCAGCTGAAACTCTGCACCGCCTGCTTTAATTATCCTCACGCCTTCAGGTAAGGCTTCTGTAGCATTTACTTCTACCGTACTTATCCAGCCAATCACAACGTAAAATAACAGCCACTTCAATAGGGTCATTGGGGTTCTCCATCTATAAAACTCTGATGTTGCATCAGAAAAAGACAGTAAGAACACAAGTGTTAAGGACATTTTTATGATAAAAAGCTTACCCTTAGCCAAAGCATCTTTCCGGACTTTTTGATCTATGCCTGCACACCACACTCATCAGCGATTTTTGATTGGTCAACTGACCTTTGATCCCGGCAGCCGTGAGCTGTGCTCTGCTACAGAGCGCTTATATCTGGAGCCTCAGGCCTATCAGCTGTTATCGCTTTTTATAGCCGCAGAACAAGGCCAACTGAGCCGTGACCAAATGATTGAGCAACTGTGGGCTGGTCGGGTGGTCAGCGAAAGTGCCATTAATAAATCTGTGTCTTTATTACGCAAAGCTTTTGCTCAGTTAGACCCGGCAACGACTTATATTGAAACTCTGCCTAAAGTCGGTTATCGGCTTTGCCAGACTGTGACGCCAGAAGTGACAGAGATGTCTGAACAGGTAGAGACGATACAACAAGCAATAAATTCACCAGCAGAACCTGCCATAGCGGTTGAGACCACCACTGCAGTGCACCCAGCTGTAGTAAAAAGTTCTGGTCTCAAAACCAAACTGATACTGGCTGTACTCTGGACTGCCCCGCTGCTGTTTTTTGTGTTGTGGTTTTTTATTACGCTGGCACCCGAACCCGAAAAACTGCCAACGCCTTATATTAATGAACCCGTACCAGTCAGTCATGCCCAAGGGGTCGAATATAATTTAAGCTTAAGTAAAGATGGCTCTAAGTTATTGTATTTCTCTGCAGAAGCAGAAAAAAACCAGCTGATATTGCAACAGAGTCCCGGTAAAACTCAGTTGTTGTCTGAAGACAAAAACCTGTTAACGGCAGCCTTAAGCCCGGATGGTTTACAAGTGTTGTGGGTAAAACAACAGCAGCAAGACTGTGTCGTTGAGTGGTTTTTAATCGAAGCAGCTGATCAAAAGAAAACAGTAGCGCAGTGCAACACGGATTCAGTAGTGAAAATCGCCTGGCAAAACGACAGCAAAGGATTTTACCTGCGTGACAGAGCAGACAAAACCCAGCCTTATGCCTTAAGCCGGTATCGTTTGGATACCATGGCTAAAGAGCAGATCACTAACCCGCTGAGCGCAGAAAGCCCAACCGGCGAGCTGGCGTTTGCCGAATCTGATGACGGTACAAAGCTGGCTGTACTGCGTTATCTGGAAAACCAACACACTCAGTTATTCATACTCGATAGCAGCAGCTTTGCCGTTTTAAAGCAAAAAACCTTACCGCTGCGGGCAACGAATATCGACTGGTTAGCCGATCAGTTACTGCTAAGTAAAGATGCCGAACTGCTGCAATATAACGCTGACACAGAGCAGCTGGAGTTCTTGTTTTATACAGGCCGCACTGTGCAGTCGCTTGCTGTGGTGGATCAACAGATTTATTACGCGGACTATGAACTGGACGCTGATATCTGGCAGCATGACCTAAAAGCTGATAAAGCCAGGATCCGTATAGGCAGCAGCAAGGTTGACCGCATGCCACGCGTGAATCATAAGGGCGATTTAGCTTTTTTAAGCCAGCGCAGTGGCAAAGATCAAATTTGGCTACAACCCGCAGGTCAAAACGAGTACCAACTGGCTGATTTACCGGGTTCCCCTGCTTTTGTGCGGCTGCAATGGTCACCGGATGGCGAGTCACTGATTTTTAGCAAAGACGGCGCTTTATGGCAACTTATGGTCGCTTCAGGTCAAAGCAGAGTGTTAGTTGCGCCGGATAAACAAGTGGAAGTGGCCAACTGGATGAAAGATGGCACAGGCATTATTTACAGCAGTAAACAAAGCGGCGACTGGCAGTTGTGGCAACTGGATTTGAAAACAGCGGCAAGCAAGCAGCTGACACAACAAGGTGGCTACAGCGGTTATCTGGTGAAGGACCAGCTGTATTTCAGCAAGTTTCATCAGGATGGCTTATTTGTACTGAATCTAACCTCTGGCGAGGAACAGCAGCTCATCGCTGATTTTAACAAAATCAACTGGCTAAACTGGAGCTTGTCCGACGACCAGATTTATTACTATCAACCTGATCAGGGCATTCGTCAGTATCAGCTACAAAACAAAACCAACAGTCTGCTGCTGGCCACGCCGGAGCGTTTTGTTCATCATTACGCTATTCAGAACCAGCAGCTGTTTTATGTTAAAGCGGGTGTGCCTAAAGGCGATATTTATAAACTGGAACCTGTTATCGACAAAACAAAGTGACAGTCATGCCAACGAAGAACAATGCTCTTTCGAACTGCACTGGCTAAAACAGCATTGGCTCCCCCAACTGAAACAGGGCTTTGACAATCAGGCCCTGTTTCACCTGATAACTACATAACATCTCCACCTGACCACGACCTTCAGGGAAGTTACGCTGGATCATTTCATGGTCTATCACCCAATCCCCCATCACCATACGGTTTAATAGTTTTGCATGCAGGTCAGGTTCAGAAAAGCGCAGACTGATACGCTGCTGCATTTCATCATGGCCTCTGGCTAATACAGTACCGTGAAAATCCAGCTGTACCGCATCCGGATGGTAACAAGAGAGCCAGGCTGTGATGTTTTTACTGTTGTAAGCATCCAGTTGCTGCTGGATCAGCTGCACCGGCTCCAGCTGTTTTATTGTGTTTGTCATCAGAGATTTACCTTGTGATAAAACCCTGATGATCGGCAAAAGCCGTACAAAACACCAGCTCTGCTTTGGAAACTCAGAGTTGCTAGATTAGCTTTGTTTTATGCTCCGCCCGTTTTAATAGACCAGCGACACGAACAACACGCTGCCCCAGATAAAAAGCGGTCTGCAAATCAGGTTGTTCTATAGATCCATCCACGGCTCTGGCAATTAAACCTGCCTGAGCGCCCAATCGGTTGGGAGCTTTCACATCACCAGCACCAGCCAAATCCAGACCTGCCCAGAGCATACCCTGCTGCGCCGCCAGAATTTGCAAGTAATGCAGGCTATGTAATGTATCTCCACAGTAGCCTGTGCCTACAGTAAAACCAGCAGCCACTTTATCTGCCCAAAGCTGTTCACCCCAACGATCGCCCGCCGTAGCATCAGCAAAGGCTTTAAACTGCGCCGACACAGAACCCATAAAAGTAGGAGAGCCAAAAATCACTGCATCAGCCTGATCGATGGCCTCAAGCACGGCGCTATTTTTGTAACGCCCTTGTGTTATGTCTTCCCCTTCAATTCGAAGTAACTGCAGCTCAACGGCAGTTACTGAAAGGCAACCTGCGGCCACTGCTTCAGCCAACTGTGCTGTGGTGCCTGTGACTGAGTGATACACAATGACAATCTTCATTGGCTGGCCTCCGCTTTTACTGGCATTACAGCTGCTGCGGTTTTATGCTGGCCAAGCCAGACTCCGGTCAACACCAATACCATGCCCAGACTTTGCACCAGAGTCAGATGTTGGTCCAACACCACTAAACCAAGCACTGTGGCACTTAATGGGCTTAGCAAACTAAAACCTGTGACAGCGCTGGCTGACATTCGCATTACGCCTCGCAGCCAGAACACATAAGTCAGGCCGGTCCCAATCAGACCCAGCCACAGATAACCCAGAATATGAGTCAGACTAAGACTTTGCGGCAGCGTTTCCACACTAAAAGCCAGTGGTAATAAAAATAATCCACCAACGCTAAGCTGCCAGCTGGTCAGCACCAGAGCACTAACCGGAGGTTGCCACTTTTTCGTTAATAAAGTGCCACAAGCCATTGCCAAAGCACCGGCCGCAGCCGCCATCACACCAATGCTATCCAATTGGGCAGCAGGCCCCAGCACCAACAGAGCAACCCCCAATAAACCTGATAAAGCTGCAATCCAGCTGAGCCATGAAGTGCGGCCCCCGAGCACTGCCCAGCTCAAGATCACCACAACCAAAGGCTGAATAGCCCCTACTGTCGCAGCTACACCACCGGGTAAACGATAAGCGGCGACAAAGAGCAGTGCCTGAAATACGCCAATATTTAAAAAACCTAACAAAAAGATTTTGCCCCACCAGCCCGATGCGGGTAACTGACGTAACCACAGCAACATCAAAAGCCCTACCGGCAAGGTACGTAAAGCGGCAGATAATAAAGGTACATCAGGAGGTAAAAACTCTGTGGTGACTAAGTAAGTACTGCCCCAAATCAGCGGGGCTAAAGCGGTTAACCAGGGATCATACCAACGGGATACAACTGAACTCATTACAGAACACTCCTTTTACAGTGCTTAGTGCACAGATTTAAAATCTGCCGCCACTGTAAAAGCTCAGGTTAACTTGAGGTCAAGAAGAATTTAAATGATTTTTTAATGGCTTAGAGTTTCAGCCACATCAGATAACCAGCAACAGCTTTGCCCTGCACTATCGCCACTTGCGGTATAGTTTCCATCTGTTGAAAACCAGCTCTTTTTAGCACCTGCATAGAGGCCTGATTTTCTGTCGCCACGCAGGCAAATAAAACCATCAATCCCATCTGTTTTGCCTGTTGTATCAACTCATATAAAGCGAAACTGGCGACGCCTTTGCCAGACCAGTGTTCAGCGATGCGGTAGCCGACATAAGCAGATTTTGTTACCTGATCGATGTCCTTGATATTGGCTCTGCCAATCAGCTCGTTGTCTGTATTAAAAATCAGTGTCGGCAAGGCTAAAGCCTGCTGTTCTAACAGCAAAAACTCCGCAATATGCTGCTGTACAGCTTCAGGCTGATAAAATTCATCCGGTCGCGCTTCAATTTTTTGTTCAAAAAAGCTTTTGTGGGTCAACTCAAATTGAAGCACAACCTCAACATCCTCTGGCTGTAAAGCCCGGATAGAATATCCAGACATTTAAACAGGCCCACTCGCTGGCAGCACTGCTGTGCCCTGATGGAAAACCATTTGCCAGCCAAGGCTATTGAGTTGCCATAAAGAGCTGCGCAGCGACAGTTTAGTTTGCATCTCGCCCGCTTTACGTAATTTGGCTTTGTAGAGCACCTGAGCTAAATCATGAGATAACAAACGCACTTCGAAATCAAAAGCCTCTACCGAAGGCGCTTGTTCTTCCGGCAAGCGCTGCAACACATGGGCTTTATCAAAACGGGCACCTGATGATGCAATCTCTTCAAAATCCTTGGCGATCAACAGATTTAACAGCGCTTTACTGCGTCTGGTTTCGGGTTGCTGTAACTGTAATTCCAGTGCAATCAGTTGCTCTGTTAACG
>JAHIWM010000147.1 GCA_018815765.1 Gammaproteobacteria bacterium
CAGTTGGTTGAACGAAGTGCCAGTGGCAACTTCAGTTTTCAGGATGTACAACATTTGATCCTGCGCCACAATAATGGCATGAGCAGTGAACAGGTGTTTCGCGAAGCCCAACGTTTTTTGCAACTGGAAATTCTGATCCCACTGGCAAAATCCAGCCAACTGGAGCTGAATCGTTCTGTACTGGAATTTGCCCAGCAGTTGATGCAGGAACAGCAACTCGGCCTCGCGACTGATATTGAAAGTCGTATCATGGAGCTGAAACGTTTATCAGAACGTATGCAGGAGGCTGCTCAAAGCCGTGATAGCAGCGAACTGCGCCGTTTCTCCCGAGTGATGGACGAACGTATCCGTGAAGTACTGAAGCATTTTGGCCAGAATGAAAGCGCCATTTTATCTTTAGTAGAACGAGCCAAAGCTGACGAAGGCAAACTCAGTCTGGCACGGCGTTATGCTGCGGTGATGGACGCCTTTGACGACTATATTGACCCTGTGCTGGCATTAGTGGATATCAACGGCCCTTTCCAGCTTACGGTGTCTGCGGTTGAGACTATGCTCAGTGAGTTACTGCAAATCATCGAAGTGACAGGCACGCTGAACACCGAAAAAGAAACCCTTATTCAGCTGCGCACCCGTTTGATTGAAATGAATCAGGTGGGCCGTGAAAGTTTAAGCCGCTGTGCTGATTTACTGATGCCACTGCGGGACGAACTGCGCCGCAATACCTTGTTATCCCGTAACGCCAGTTTCTTGTTAGGCCAGATGCGCAAAAAAGGCATAGATCTGACGTTGGAACCTTTAGTGCCAGCCATCAGTTCCGACAGTCAGCGTTTCTCATTAGGCTCGGCCAATCAAATTACCAGCTATATGGCAGAACTGTGTCAGTACGAACACGATGCCTATCAGCTGCCTGAGGAAATACTCAGCAATCACAGCATGTTGATGCAAGTGCCTGAACTTAAAGATGTAGTGCACAAAGCTAAAGCATTAAAAAACCTACCGGATTTAAGCCGCTGGCTGGCCGACAGTTATCCTGAATTGCCAGTCGATGAATTGCTGTTTTTATATCAGGAGTTGTCACGCTCGGATGAGCTGACATTGCAGCACAGCGAACACAACACAGAATTGACACTCAATGGCTATAAGCTGACCTTACACCCTTTTCAAAACAGCGAAGCCGGGACTTTATAAATGCAATTAAACTTAGATGAACTGACCCAACTGGCTGAAATCAGCAAAAAGCTGTCTAACGGTTACCATATCAGCGAACAGGATTTTGCTTTATGGCAGGAACTGGATCAGCAGGAAGACTCCTACACCGCCTTGTTTGGTGCTTTAGGCAACAGCTTAAAACGCGACAGCCGTGGTTTCTTTTATTTTGAAGTGGATGACGCCACCGCCAGCATGGGCAAAATTTCCAGGCTTTTTGCTTTGACCTTATTTGCCTTGGTCGAGTTTTATGCCGATAAAGGTCAGGACCCGCTGCGGGCTTTGTTTGAACATGAAATCACCACAGAAATCTGGGGCCAGTTGCTACAGCAGCAATACCACTTATTCGAACAATTGGAAATTTTCTCAGTCACCGATATGAAACGCGAAATTGCCAACCGCTTATTACGTTATGGCCTGGCGCGGCCAAGCGGCGATCAGATCAAATTATTATCCCCTGTGTATCGTTATTTAGACGCGCTGATGGATGTAGATCACAGCGCTGTAACAGAGGAGAATGCAGATGTCTGAGCAGCTTAATTCAACAAAATCAGAGCTGTATGGCTTAACTAAACTGGCACTGCTGAACACCGCGGGCTACGCCAAATGTGTGATCCCGCTGGATGACTCTTCATCTATTTGCGCACCAAACAACACAGGCAAAAGTTCGGTGATCAACGCCCTGCAGTTCCCGCTGATTAACGATTTGCGTTTAACTGAATGGGACGGCCACGACTTAGACGAAACCCGTAAGTTTTACTTTGGCACAGACCAAAGCTACATACTGCTGGAAGCCAATTTGCCAGACGGCCCTGTCGTTATTGGTGTAGCAGGCCGCGGTAAAATTGCAGGTTATGCGTTTCAGTATTTTTGCTACAAAGGCAAACTGGATCTAAACCATTATTTAGATGGCAAAAGTTATGTGCGTTACAACAAGCTGGACCATCATTTACGCAGTTTAGGTTTTGATCCTATTGAATTAAAACAGTCTGAACTGAATGCTATGCTAACAGGTGGAGCTACACCTTTTGACAGCCGCATTAATCTTCGGATGATCCCCTTAGCAAACGTCTCTGATGCACCAGTCTACAAAGATATTTTCCGCCGTATTCTGAACCTGCACCGTTTAACAGCTCAGGATGTAAAACGGCTGTTATTGCCTGTATTTGCCCGGCATTTAGGTGACCCTAAGGTCGATTTTTATCAGGTTTGGCATAACGCCTTTGAGAAGGTCAATAAAGACAGACGTGAACTGAAAGCGTTGGAAAACCAACAGGAAGCCGTCACAGCACTGGAAAGCCTGTTGGAAAACCGCTCTGTACTCAAAGGCCGTTTAGCGACTTATGCCCCTAAGCTGGACGTGGCTTTAACTGAATTTCATAGCTACTTTGATGATCAGCAAGAGCTTCTGAACGAGCAACTCACAGGCTTATTGGCTGAGAAAAGCCAGCTGGAAGAACGTCAACGTTTGTATGTTGGCCAAATTAAAGAACTGTCGGGCCGTCAGCAGCAGTTACAGCAATGGTTTGGCGAATTTGATGGTCTGTCACAAAAATTCAGCTTAAGTAACGAAGCGACTTTGCAGACCAACTTGAGCAATATCCGTGCGGCCTACGAGCAGTTAAGCCACAGTTTACAGGGGGCCAGCCAGGTCAATGCCACTACGTTGGCGCATCAGAAAAGCCAAAGTGCCAAACAACTGCAAAGCTTAAAACTGCAACTGAAGAACCTGGAATTTAACCTGTACTCCCGCTTGCGCGAAGATTTAAGCCTGCCGGAAGTACAGCAAATAACCCGTATTCTGAATCCGGATTTGTTGTCGCTTTCCACCACTGGTGGCGGTGATATTGAAATTCTGGACGATGCTTTGTTTTCAGAGCAATTGGAAAAAATTGCTGACTGCTTTAAACAAGGCAAACTGCATTTACCTGGTGTAGTCATTGACCTGCATCATTTGCACCCTGTTGAGCAAAACAGTTTAGAGAACAAAATCCAGCTGAAAGAGCAAATTGATGCGCTGCAGCAAACTTTACATACGCTGGAGCAGCAATTGGCTGTTGCTGGCGACTTGGCTGGTAAAACCCGCGAAAAAGACCGCTTGTATCAGGACCTGTTACAAGCCGAAGAAGACATTAAGAAGTTTGGCCGCTACCAGCAAATGCTGGAGTTCAGTGACGAGCAGCAAGCCTTGCAATCCGAACTTGAAGTTGAAGAAGACAAGCTGCAGGAACAGTTGGCTGAAGTACAACACAAAGCCTCTACCCTGTCTGATCGCCGCAACTTAGTTTCGAATAAACAGGAACAGATTAAACGTCAGGCTGAACGCATTGAGCAGGAGAAAAAAGAGCGTATCGACTTCCAGCTCGATTTCTACTCAGGCAAAGTCACACCTTATCCTATTGAAGTAACCTTAGATTTTGACAACTTAGCCGATGTATTACGCGACTTTAATAAACAGTGTAATGAGCTCAAGCTTATCGACGTCAATATCAAAAACACTTATTTGTTTATTTTTAACGCCGGTATTACCAAGTTTGAAGTCGAATCCGATGAAGAGCTGAAGTTCCAGAAACTAATAAGCGCTTTCCATCATCTGGACAAAGAACGTGAAGCCATTGAACGTCGTGCCCGCGTCGCTTTGACTGAAGTCGCCTCCACACTCAAAGGCTTACGTGATGACTTAAACCGTCTGCACCGCGAACTGAATAGCTTTAACCGCGGTATCTGGCGTCACCAGATCTCCAACTTACAGGATTTTAAAATCGAAATAGTTGACCGCGCTTTATTGGTCGGCCATATCGATACCATTCTCACCACCTCAGAATCCTATCAGCAAGGCGATACACTGGACTTATTAGCTCCGAGCGCCAGCAGCAACGAACGTGAAGTACAGGCGGCAAAAGACTATTTAATTCAGGCGGCCAGCGAAAAAGGTGGCTTAACCTTATCCGACTTATTTGATATCCGTTTTAAAGTCATCAACAGAGCGGGCGATGTTGAATTTTTCGATAAAATTGACTCGGCAGGTTCCAACGGTACCCGTATTACCATCAAGTTATTATGCGGTATGTTATTTATCCGCCAGTTATTGTCCGAGCGTGAACGCGGTAAATATCGTATTCCAATTTATATCGACGAAGCGGCTGATATTGACCCACATAACCAGCAGGCGCTGATTGAAACAGCGCTGAACTTTGGTTTTGTGCCAATTTTTGCATCGGTTAAACCTCAGACCTCGTGCCGTTATATAGTGCCAATCCGCACTGTAGCTGGTGGTGCGCAAAACTGGGTCGATGAAAAAGACTGGATTTTATGTGAAAAAATCCCGCTGGCTGGTGAAGACGCTGGCGAAATGACAGCAGTAGTTCTGGCTGAAGCAGAAGTCTGATCCCTGTGGCAAAAGATACGGTATTAACTCCAGAGTTTTCCGACCGGAGTTGATACCGGCAGATGCCGGGCCACCTGAGCCTGAAATAATTCTGCACAGGCAATGGCATCTGTGACCGCATGATGAGGCTGATAGGCCGGTAGCTGATAACGTTGCCTGCAATCGGCCAGTCTCAGTGAAAGGGAAGGTTTTCCGGATACTTTACGCCATAGTCCTTGCATCCCCGACTGAGTAAAACCACGTTCTAAGGCTAAAGTATCAATCATTGGAAAAACGACGCCCTCTTTTATCCGGCTCATTAATCCATGGTACAAAAAAGCCCTTTCTATAGGCAGATGATGCACCAGCACCACTTTTC
>JAHIWM010000148.1 GCA_018815765.1 Gammaproteobacteria bacterium
AACAGATCGGCGATGGTGGACACAGGCGGATGAGATCCTCCGTAAGGTTCGACAAAATCGTCAGGAACGATTTTGGACGCGCTCCGCGCGGTCCCGCAGGGACGTTTGCCAGGACGGCAAACGCAATCCTCCTGCCGCGAAGTCTTAGCTTCTGCAATGGCTCTTTTACTCTTCAGATTTGCAAACTGGCAAACTGGCAAACTGGCAAACTGGCAAACTGGCAAACTGGCAAACTAGCAAACTAGCAAACTAGCAAACTAGCAAACTAGCAAACTAGCAAACTAGCAAATCCAAACCCAAACCCAAACCCAAACCCTAAGCCGCTCTTTCCCCCCCATAACACTCCCCAAGCGAAGCCTCTAGCGCTCTAACCACCTGACCTCTATTCAGCACCCCAACCACCGAGCCATTCTCAAGCACAGGCAGCTGATGCAAATGCAGACTGGTAAAAATCACTGCACTATCTACCACGCTGTCAGACGTCAGCACAGTGACCACCTTTTTACTCATCACTTGCGCTATGGTGTTGTGCAGGCTGCAGAAGTAGCTGGCGTGTAACATAGCGGTTAAGCAGTCCTGCTCAGACAAATAACCGACCAGGTTATTTTCTTTATTAAACACTGGTGCGCCAGTCAGGTTAAACTGTCGCAGTTGCTGCACAGCCTTAACTATCGTATCGTCTTGTTTCAGGCGTGGAAATTCACGCTGGAATATATCTTGTACTTTGCTCATGGCTTTTCTCCTTTGAAGCTATGGAGACAGCATAAGCCTGATAAATGCTTCGGTGAAAACGAATTAATAAGCTTGTCAGTATCGTAATTTACGATTAGAAAACGGTACCGCAAGCGGGGAAGGGGCCTTGAAGGAATGAAACGTATGTTTTATGTGCAGTTAAATCAGTGCAGACAGATTTTTGCTTTACCTTTGAACTCTCTTTTGTATAATGGCGCCTCCAACGCTAGGGGCATAGTTCCAATTGGTAGAACAGCGGTCTCCAAAACCGATGGTTGGGGGTTCGAATCCCTCTGCCCCTGCCACTTCATTCTGATATGAATTCTTTATCGTCTAAGCAGCAACTGCTGCACTTACTTCAGATACAACCACTTGAATTACATCAAGAATTTTCTGCTATGGCCAAAACGCCTGAAGCTGAAATTGTGGCTCTGGCAGAACCTGTCACTGATATCAAAGCTGTAGTTGAAGCTGTTGAACCAGCAGTGCCTGTTTACACTGAACCGTATCAGGAACCAGACCCGGAATTGACCTTCTGCAAAGACGTCTTGGTGGCGCTCGGCGAGTATCAACCAGAGCTGCAGTGGCGGTTAAACCCAGCCAGTACTGAACCTATGTTGCAAAACGGACTCTTAGTAACACCTTCGATTGAATTATTACAGTCAGCCCAGCAGAAAAAGCTGCTCTGGTTGTGCCTCCAGCAAGAGAGCTGATGCATGCCGTTAATACGTAGTGCCACCCCTGCCGATATCCCTGTGATGCTGCAGATAGAACAAAGCGCCAATAGTCATCCCTGGTCGGAAGGCACCTTTAACACCTGCTTTAGCGAGCGCTATTTTAATGCGGTGTTGATGGATGATAACGACGCCATCATAGGTTTTTACATAGGCGAAAAAGTCGCAGTAGAAGCCAGTTTATTTAATATTGGCGTGGCGCCAAAAGCTCAGGGCCAGGGTTATGGCCAGCAACTGATGCAGCACTTTATTGCGCAGGCTCAGGATTTAGAAGCATTGGACTGCTGGCTGGAAGTACGTCAATCCAATGCCAATGCCATTAAGCTGTATGAGAAATGTGGTTTTATTCAAACCGGTTTACGCCCCAGTTACTACCCAACGGCGACAGGCCGTGAAGACGCCATTTTAATGGCTTTGCCCTTAGGCTAAGGTTAAATCGCCTCTCCAGAAAGATAATTTCCAGAGCAAAGTGGCTAAATTCTGTGCCTATGCTCTGCTTGCTGCTATAATCGCGCGAAATTTCCCTTTATACCCAAGTAACCCAAGCCCACTCTGCTTCTTGGCTATGTTGTGGGCTTCGTTTATTGATCAAGTTGGATGGCATGACTACCGAACTGTTTTTAGAAGAAATTAACAAACGCCGCACTTTTGCGATCATCTCTCACCCGGATGCCGGTAAAACCACTATCACTGAAAAAGTGTTGTTATTTGGACACTTGATCCAAAAAGCAGGTACGGTCAAAGGTAAAAAGTCTGGCCAATACGCCACCTCAGACTGGATGGAAATGGAGAAAGAACGGGGCATCTCGGTCACAACTTCTGTGATGCAGTTCCCTTATGCGGATTGCTTAGTCAACCTGCTTGATACTCCTGGTCACGAAGACTTCTCGGAAGATACCTACCGTACTTTAACGGCGGTGGACTCTTGTTTAATGGTCATCGACGGCGCTAAAGGTGTTGAAGACCGGACCATTAAACTGATGGAAGTCACCCGTTTACGTGACACGCCTATCATCACTTTTATGAACAAAATGGACCGCGATATTCGTGATCCTGTTGATTTGTTAGATGAAGTGGAAAGCGTGTTAAAAATCGCCTGTGCTCCTATCACCTGGCCAATTGCCTCGGGTAAAGAGTTCAAAGGTGTTTATCATATTTACCGTGACGAAATTATTTTATACAAGTCAGGTATGGGCCATACCATCCAGGAACTGGATGTGATTAAAGGCATCAATAACCCTGAACTGGATAAACGAGTGGGTTATTACGCCGGTCAGCTGCGTGAAGAAATGGAACTGGTCAAAGGTGCCAGCCATGAGTTTGATTTAGAGCTGTTCCGTAAAGGTGAACTCACCCCAGTATTTTTCGGTACTGCTTTAGGTAACTTTGGTGTCGATCATATGCTGGACGGATTAACTGAATGGGCTCCTGCACCACAACACCGTAATACCACTACTCGCGTTATTGAGCCGTCCGAACCTGCTTTTACTGGTTTTGTCTTTAAAATTCAGGCCAACATGGACCCGAAACACCGTGACCGCGTGGCCTTTTTACGCATCTGTTCAGGTAAATATGAAAAGGGCATGAAAATGCACCATGTGCGTATTGGCAAAGATATGCTGGTACCACAGGCTTTAACCTTTTTAGCGGGCGATCGTGAACACGTGGAAGAAGCTTTCCCAGGCGATATCATAGGTTTACATAACCACGGCACTATTCAGATTGGTGATACCTTCACATCAGGCGAGAAGTTTAACTTCACTGGTATTCCAAACTTTGCGCCTGAATTATTCCGCCGTATTCGTTTGCGTGATCCGTTAAAACAAAAGCAACTGCTCAAAGGTTTAGTCCAGTTGTCAGAAGAGGGCGCTGTACAGGTGTTCCGCCCGCTGGATAACAACGATTTGATCGTAGGCGCCGTGGGTGTGCTGCAGTTTGACGTGGTGGTGCATCGCTTAAAATCTGAATACAGCGTCGATGCGATTTACGAAAGCGTCAACGTGACGACTGCGCGTTGGGTTTATAGCGACGATCATAAAGCCATGACTGAATTAAAGAGCAAAGCCAGTACTAACTTGGCGCTCGACGGTGGCGATAACCTGACGTATCTGGCTCCTACTATGGTCAACCTGAACTTGTCGATAGAGCGTTATCCGAAGATCAAATTCCATAAGACCCGTGAACATTAATTCAGGCTCTCATTAATTCAGGCACAAAGGTTTGTTATGAATATCAAAGAATTATTATCCGCCAAAACCCAGGCCGCTATGCTGGCTTTAGGTTTGCCTGCTGATACCAATACGGCTGTAACCATCAGCACTAAAGTTGAATTTGGTGATTACCAAATCAACGGTGCTATGGCGGCTGCCAAGTTATTAAAAACCAATCCCCGTGCTTTGGCGCAGCAGCTGGTGCAACAACTGGATTTAGCCGATATGGCTGAAAAAGTGGAGATTGCAGGCCCAGGTTTTATTAACGTCACTTTACGTAAAGACTGGTTAGCTGCACAGTTGGTGGACGCTTCACAAAACCCACGTTTAACTTTAAGCGCAAATCCTGCCCCGCAAACTGTAGTAGTGGATTACTCAGCGCCAAACCTGGCTAAAGAGATGCACGTTGGCCATTTGCGCTCCACCATTATTGGCGACGCCGTAGTGCGTTGTCTGGAGTTCTGGGGCGATAAAGTCATACGTCAGAACCATATGGGCGACTGGGGCACGCAGTTTGGTATGTTGATTGCGCATCTGGAAGACAAGCTTGCAGCGGGTATCGACTTAGAACAAGTGGCGTTAGCTGACCTGGAAGACTTCTACCGCGAAGCGAAAAAACGTTTTGACGATGAAGCAGGTTTTGCTGATAAGTCGCGTGACTATGTAGTGAAATTACAAAGCGGCGATGCGCACTGCCAGAAGTTATGGCAGCTGTTTATCGACACTTCTATTAAACACAGCGATGATGTCTATAAAACCTTAAAAGTGACTTTAGGCCATGAGCATATCAAGCCTGAAAGTGCGTATAACGCTATGCTGCAGCCTATAGTAGATAGCTTAAAACAACAGGGCTTAGCTGTGGAGAGCGAAGGCGCTTTAGTGGTGTTTTTGCAGGAGCTGGCGGATAAAGAAGGCAATCCTTCGCCTTTTATCGTGCAAAAAACCGGTGGTGGCTTCCTGTACGCCACAACAGATTTAGCGGCCTGCCAGTACCGTAGCTTTGATTTAGCAGCTGATCGCATCGTGATTTTTACCGACGCCCGTCAGGCGCTGCACTTTAAACAAGTGGAATTGGTTGCCCGTAAAGCTGGCTTGTTAAAAGAACACGTCGCTTATGATCACTGCCCCTTTGGCACCATGATGGGTGAAGACGGTAAGCCGTTTAAAACCCGTACCGGCGGCACTGTTAAACTGGCTGAATTGTTAGAAGAAGCCGTAGTGCGTGCTCAGGCCGTCGTAGAGCAAAAATCCTCTGACTTAAGTGCTGAAGAAATGGCTGAAGTGGCACGCAAAGTAGGTATAGGTGCAGTGAAGTTTGCTGACTTATCGAAAAACCGCACCAGCGATTATGTGTTTAGCTGGGATGCAATGTTAAGTTTTGAGGGTGCTACAGCCCCTTACTTGCAATACGCTTATACCCGTGTCAGCGGTATTTTGCGCCGTGCCGGTATAGATGAGAGCTTTGTTGCTCCGCTGACGCTTGTGGAAGAGCAGGAAAAGCAGTTAGCCGTCAAACTGTTACGCTTAGAAGAAACTTTACAGGCCGTGATGAAAGACGCTGTGCCTAACCTGCTGTGTAACTACTTATACGAGTTATCTAGCCAGTTTATGAGTTTCTACGAAGCTTGCCCTATTTTAAAAGAAGGTATTGAACCAGATTTAAAAAACAGTCGTTTAATGCTGAGTATTCTGGTAGCCCGTACCTTAAAACAAGGCTTAGACTTATTAGGTATTGAGGTGATGGAGCGGATGTAATCCGCTTTGCTTCTGACTTTTGCTGTTAAAGGACAAACTGATGAAAATCGCTGATATTCGCCGTAGTTACAGCATGGATAAACTGGATCTGGATAAGCTCAATGCCGATCCTTTTCTGCAGTTTGAAAGCTGGCTGAAAGATGCAGTAGCTGCTGAATTACCCGATCCAACAGCTATGTGCGTAGCCACAGTGGATGCATCAGGTCAGCCATCACAACGTCTGGTGTTGCTTAAAGATGTCAGTAGCAAAGGTTTTGTGTTTTACACCAACTTAGGCAGCCGTAAGGCCTCTGAGCTGGAGCATAACCCTAAGGTGTGTCTGCATTTTCCATGGCATCCATTGGAGCGTCAGGTCATTGTTTATGGCACAGCAGAGCGGGTTCCGACCAGTCAGGTGATGAGTTACTTCTTATCCCGGCCAAAAGAAAGTCAGCTGGCGGCATGGGCTTCAGAGCAAAGCCGTCCTGTGTCGACCCGTCAGGTGCTGATGCAAAAGTTTGCTGAAATTAAACATAAATTTGAGCAAGGCGAAGTGCCAGTGCCCTCTTTTTGGGGCGGCTTTTTAGTCAAGCCCCACCAAATTGAATTCTGGCAAGGGGGCGAGCACAGGCTGCATGACCGCTTTATGTACAAGCAGCAAGCAGACAGCAGCTGGGCCATAGAGCGTTTATGTCCATAACTCCTCCTTCACAGGCCGCCGATACGCGGCCTGTATTATTTGATAGCCACTGCCACCTGGATTTGCCAGAGTTATTGCCACAACTTGAGTTGCATCTGGCGAACGCCAAAGCTGTGGGCGTTGCAGGCTTTTTAGTGCCTGCTGTGCAATCTTCAGCCTGGTTGCCTTTGCTGGAATTAAAGCGACATTATGGTTTTTATATCGCTTTAGGTGTACATCCCTGGTGGGCCAGTCAATCACAATTTGATGCGTTGGTTGGACTTGAGGCTTTAGCCGCTTTACCAGAAATCAGTGCCATAGGCGAAATAGGGTTGGATTTTGCGCTGGATGAACAAAGTTTCGCTTTGCAACGACAGTGTTTTGAGCTGCAGTTGCAGCTGGCAGCCAAACTGAAAAAGCCTGTGGTTTTGCACCATCGCAAATCACAGAATGAATTACTGCAGGTCATTAAACAGCAGCAGTTTAGCCAAGGCGGCATTTTGCATGCGTTTTCTGGTAGTTTCCAACAAGGCAAAGCTTTTATCGACATGGGTTTTAAGCTGGGGATTGGCGGTACTATTACCTACGATCGCGCCGAGAAAACCCGCAAAGCAGTGAAACAATTTCCGCTCGACGCTTTAGTACTGGAAACCGATTCACCTTCGATGCCACTGCATGGTTTTCAGGGCCACATCAATACACCAGCCCAGTTGCCTTTGGTGCTGAAAGAGTTGGCGGAATTAAGAGGTGAAGATTCGCAGCATATTGCACAAGTGCTTTGGAACACTGCAGTACAGCTCCTCAAAAAATAATTCGGGTCAGAGTAAAATTAAAGCAGGTTTAATTTTACTCTGACCCGAATTAACCTAAAGCAAATTAGCAGCATCCGCTTGTTTGCTGCGCCGCCATTTTTGCCATTGATGCACAATTTTGCTCCAGGTGCCGCGTAACATAAAAGCCACAACCCCTGCGAGTAACAGCATCCAGAATACCTGTCGCATTAGCTGCTGCCAGGCTTGAGTGACAGGCAATAAGCTGGCATCCAGTTTCATACTGATTTTGATATAGCCAATGACCCGGCCTTGCTGGGTAATTTCCTGCACCATAGCAAGCAAAGCTTGTTCATGTTGAGGGGCATACAACAGCTGAGCTGCTGCTGTGCCTTCTGAGGCGGATAACTTCACGCCGTTGGCGTCATACACCACCACGTCCTGCAAATAAGGTGTAGCTGCAATGTGGGTGGTGAGCTGATTTAAGCTCTCCAACTGGTCGTTATCAATCAGATAGGCAGCGGTATGAGACAAGGCGACTAAGGTTGAACGCATCAGTTCAGCGCTTTGTTGCTGGAACAATAGTTCACCTTGCTGGTTACTGTTCCACCACCATTGCGATAACACCCATATACCCAGCAATGCCAGCAGCAGCTGGGCCAATCTGAAGTATTTTGAGTTTTTGTTGTGCTGATATCCGCTTAATTGCATTAATTTGCCTGATTTTTACACTGACAATGGCTTAAAAATGTCGGTAGAATGCCACGGCAACAGAATGAAGTACAGGTGGCCCTTTGAGCTTTTATTATAAGATTGACCCAAACTCCTTTGCTGACAACAGTTTAGTTCAGTGGCTAACTGCGCAAGGCGCGACACAAGACACAGTGCTTTTACATGCCTCCGGCTTTTATCAAAGCCAACGCAAAGCTGCTGACTCTGTTTCTGCCCCGGAATTCTGGACCGGATTAGTTACAACGCAAAGCACCGCCAGCCTGCGGATTTTTTCTGGCCCAGTCACGCTACAACAAGTGTTTGCTGTGCTGCAGTTATTGCCTGCTGATGCCGCTTATACCTTAAGTTTGTATCGTCCTCACGCCGATTTAGCCTTAGCGGTGCGTATCGATTTACCGCAAGCCTTAAGCTCGGAGCAAATTCTGGCCTTACGTCAGTTAAGTGAGTCCTGGGCTGCGGAGTTGGTCTACCTGCCAGCACCTGTGTTTTTACAGCAACCTGGTGTGCTGGTGATGGATATGGATTCCACTGCTATTCAGATTGAGTGTATCGATGAAATAGCCAAACTGGCGGGTGTTGGTGAGCAGGTAGCTGCTGTGACTGCGCGGGCTATGAATGGTGAGTTGGATTTTGCCCAAAGCTTACGCCAGCGTGTCGCCACGCTCAAAGACGCACCGGATAGCATCCTGAAGCAGGTGCTGGATACTGTGCCATTAATGCCGGGTTTAGAAGCCTTAGTGGCATTTTTGCAGCAACATCAATGGCGAGTGGTGATCGCATCTGGTGGTTTTACTTATTTTACCGAAGCCTTAAAACAGCGTTTACAACTGACGGCTACTTTTGCCAATCAGCTGGAAATCATCGATGGCAAGCTGACAGGTCAGGTGTTAGGGGCTGTAGTTGACGCTCAGACCAAAGCGGATGTGGTGCAACAGATTGCCAGTCAATACCAAATCCCGTTCAGTCAGACTGTGGCTATTGGTGATGGCGCCAACGATTTACCAATGCTTGCTGTCGCAGCCCTTGGTGTGGCTTTTCATGCTAAACCTAAGGTGCAGGCTCAGGCCAAAGCGGCGATACGGCAAGGCTCGTTATTGCAACTGCTGTATTTACTGGAAAGCTGATGCAACACCAGCAAAGCTCAGCCTGGCTTCATGTCGCTGATTATCAGCTGCATTTACGGCAGTTGACATCGGATAAAGCAGATTGCGCTTATCCAGTGCTGATGCTGCATGGGGCTATTGAAAACAGCCGGATTTTTTACAATGAAAAAGGCCGCGGTTTGGGCTGTTTTCTGGCTGACCGGGGTTTTGCTGTCACTTGTGCTGATTTTGCAGGCCGTGGTTTATCCAGCCCTAAAGCCAGCAGGCGTTTTAATCACAGTCAGCAGCAACTGATTTGTTTGGATATTCCAGCTTTAATTAATCATTTGTACCAGCAGCATCAGCAGCCTGTTGTAGTAATGGCGCATTCCTGGGCTGGTGTGGTGTTGGTCGCAAGTTTAGCGCGTTTTCCGGAGCTACTGCCCAAGGTCAAAGCCATCATCACTTTTGGCAGCAAACGGGTGATTAGTGTCGGTGGGTTTAAAAAACGTCTGCATATTGATTTAGTCTGGAATAGGCTTTCGCCGCTGCTGTGTCTTTTGTATGGTTATTTACCGGCTAAACAATGGCGTTTTGGTGCGGACAACGAACCTGCTCAGTATTTGCTGGATACCATTGGCTGGATCCGCGGTCAGGCTTTTGTTGATCCGACTGATGGTTTCGATTACGCAGCAGCGTGCACTGAGGTGAACTGGCCGGTCAGCTGGCATTTTGCCGCTATTAACGATCAGCTGTTAGGGCATCCGCTGGATGTGCAGGCTTTTCTGGCGGAAACTGGCTTAAAAAGCGGGCGCTATACCTTACTCGGCAAAGCTCAGGGTCATCAGCAGGACTATGATCATATATCTATGCTGACTCATCCCAGTGCTGGTGCCGATCATTTTGCTGAACTTGAGTTGTGGTTAAAGCAGATTTAGCCACGTGGTCTGTACTGACGTTGAGGCTATAGAGAGACAATGTTTATTCAGATAGCTTGATACCAGCCAATAAAGCCAGCCGTTTTTGCTGTTGTGCCACAATCTGTTCGTTGCCGATGTTATAACGCAATAAAACCTCGTCCGTGATATCCACTACATCACCCACTCCCACGACACTCCAGAGTTCTTCTTCCAGCACTTTAGCTTTGTGAATGGCGTAGGTGCTGACGTACCCCAGCTCTTTGGCAATATGTTCAGTATCAGGCCGGCCTGTGCGGGATAAAAAGATTTTAAAAGCAAACAGCAGATCCGTGCTAACTACATCATCGACAAAATCTTTTTTGGCACTGTGCTGCTGAAAGTCAAAATCAAATTTGGTTTCGAAGCTTTGTTCTATGCTGTTCTGATCCGGTGTAAAACGTAAAAACACCTCATAACTGAAAGGCACTTCCTGACGTTTCATCTTTTTCAGCTGATTGGCGAACTGCAAATTAGTGGCGTTGTTCTTCAGTAGCGGCAACATGGTTATGTCCTCTGCTCCTTCACTGAATTGAGTGAGTAACTTGTGCAAAGCACTGGGTTTAGCCCCCATAGCCACTATGTCCAGATTGTAACGAACCCCTTGGCGATGCACGTAAAACGCAAAGGTATCCAAAGCTTTGACATACATATTACGCAAAGCAGGACCAAGACCCGGAAACTTAGGCGTTTCCTCTGCCATAGTCAGCTTGCTTCTGTTGTTATTAATCAGCTGTTGGAAAAAGATTTTACCTGCATGATCATTGGTTGGGTCTATCACCCGCATATTCATAATCAGCTTGTTTTTACTCACCGCCATCACTTCATAAGGCAGGCCTGAGAGCTGATGCTTAGTGGTGATCTTTTGCAGCTCTGGCAAACTGATCTTCACCGTATCGCCTTTTGAAAAACTTACCGGTTCAGCACATTCAAGTTGCAGGCCTTTACTGGAGAAATCACGGCTAAAAGATTGAATATCGCCGCCTTTAGCTTGTTCCAGCACAACAGTGGTTTTGTATAAAAACCGGCTTTCAGAGCGTAAATTGACATACTGCACTGAAGCACTTTCAATCGGAGTGGATTGCTCTAGTTTGGCATGACCAAAAACCTTCAACTGATTCAGCAACGCTGCGTCGTAGGTCATGGCTTTATACAGACTGCTGCTTTGTGCTGTACTGATATCCGTCAATGCAACAATGTAGCGCAAGTTACGGATAAAATTGGAAATTAAAGGTGTCGGCGGCTGATTAAGCTTTTGTACTTCCTGATCGGCGCTATTAGGTAACGACAACGGTATATGGGCGTGAGCTGGTACAGTGCGCAGTACAGACATTCGAAGAGCACGGAAACTGGGTTTAGCTGCGCCAAAACCAAAAAACACTGATTTTAATTCAGGGTATTGCAGCAGCTCTTCTGTCGTAGCGGAATAAAAAAACAACCGGCCTTTGGCTGCATGAGTAAAAGTATAGAGCACAGTACTGTTTTCCTGAGCTTCTTTGGCCAGACATTGTTTTAAACGACGTACATGCAGCAGCTGCGGCAGCACATTTTGTTGACGTTCATCCTGAAAATAATGCATCAGGTGTCTGTTATTTTCAGTGGTTAATACACAGGCAGGCGTGGCTTTACCTTCATTGACGGCAAGGAACACAGGTAAAGAACTGATGCGCGGTAGGTAAAATTGTTCGTAGCCTTTGATAAACACAGCGTCATAGGTGTTATCCAGATTCACCTTGTAGCGTCTTTTATTACCATGAATAAAATGATGTAAAAATTCGGAAAAGCCTTTTTCGTCTGCCAAAGGTAAACGTTTCAACCGCACATAAAAACTTTTGTCTACTGGCTCAGAATCAATCACCTGATAGGGAATGCCGTTGTTGATACCAAGGGCAAACTCTTGCTCTAAGCCCCGAAAAAATATGGCAACTTTTTGCCCGGCTGTCATTTCTATCGCCAGCGGTATTTTAATTTTACAGCCTGAGACTGATAGATCACTGGTCGTTGCAGGAAAACGTTCTTCGTCTTGCAGCACCACCTCAATGTCGATGGAGAAATTCATCCGCTCTTCACGACGCACGCTGTAACCGGCAAATCGGATCAGATGAGCTGCTTTATAGTCATTGGCTGTGGCATCAATGTCAGAGGGAATAGCGGCTAAGTCTCTGGTATCAGAAACTTCTCCGGATAATACGTCCTGTAATCTTTTATTGGTTTCCTGCTGATGCCGCACTCTGAAGTTGTTATTGGTGTTGGTGACATCTTCAAAAATACCAATAGTGTACTGACCGTACTGTTTAAGACCTTTTTCAAAGGTCTGAATTGCGACTTCATCCAGATAGTGGGTTTGACCTTTATGCTCAAAAGGACGTACATCGCCGTCGACCCTGCCACGTAAATCGATATAATAGCTGCATGGCTGCGCTAACCGTTTTAATTCCATTTTGATCAGGAATTGCTGCGATTTGGCTAAGTCACCGGTCAATAGCCTGAATTCCTCATCAAACAGCTCTGTGTTAATAAGGGGTTTCAAGCGTTCCAGGACGCTGCTATAAGCTTGTAAGTCGTTTGTTGTCATGCTCGCTTAAACACTTACAGGGCAGGCAGGCCCCGTATGAATAATTGGGTTAGAGTAAAACCAGTACGATGTAAAAGCAATAATCGTGCCTTTTAATAAAAAGAGATAAAAAAATGGCTAAAACTAAGAGCGCGTACGTCTGCAATGACTGTGGTGCCGACTTTGTGCGCTGGCAGGGCCAATGTACTGAGTGTGGTACCTGGAATAGTATCAGTGAAGTGCGTTTGCCCAGTGTAACAAAACAGCAACGTTTTGACGGTTATGCCGGCGCCACAGTAGCAAAAGTGATCCGGCTTGATCAGGTCGATTTGCAGGATGTTCCGCGTTTTAGCTCTGGTTTTGCTGAGTTTGACAGGGTGTTGGGTGGCGGTATAGTGCCAGGCTCCGCCATATTAATTGGCGGTAGTCCGGGAGCAGGCAAAAGTACGCTGCTGTTGCAAATTATGTGTGGACTGGCTGTGACAGATAAAGCTTTGTATGTCACGGGTGAAGAATCGTTGCAACAAGTGGCGCTTCGGGCCAACAGGTTAGGTTTACCCACTCAGAATTTAATGATGCTGGCCGAAACCAATGTTGAAACCATTTGCCAGCTGGCGCAGCAAGAAAAGCCACGCATTATGGTTATTGACTCGATTCAGGTGATGCAAATGGCGGATATTCAATCCGCTCCCGGCAGTGTGTCGCAAGTGCGTGAAAGCGCTGCCTATTTAACCCGTTTTGCCAAACAGCACAATGTGGCTGTGATTATGGTCGGTCATGTCACTAAAGATGGTTCGCTAGCTGGTCCTAAGGTGTTAGAGCACTGCATCGACTGTTCCATTTTATTGGATGGTGATACCGACAACAGATTCCGTACTTTACGTGGCAATAAAAACCGCTTTGGTGCCGTCAATGAGCTGGGTGTGTTTGCAATGACGGGGCAGGGCATGCGTGAGGTGAAAAACCCATCCGCTATATTTTTAAGCCGTGGCAAAGAAGATACGCCGGGTTCTATTGTCATGGTGCTGTGGGAAGGTACCCGGCCTTTGTTGGTGGAAATTCAGGGCTTAGTCGATTATTCACCGTTAAATAATCCACGCCGGGTCACTTTGGGCATGGAGCAAAACCGTATTTCGATGTTACTCGCTGTATTGCATCGCCATGCTGGTATTCAAATGGCCGATCAGGATGTGTTCGTCAACGTGGTAGGCGGCGTGAAGGTGAATGAAACCAGCGCTGACTTAGCTACTTTATTGGCTTTGGTATCAAGCTTTAAGAATAAAGCCTTGCCTAACGAGCTGGTGGTCTTTGGTGAAGTGGGGTTGTCCGGTGAAATCCGTCCTGTACCCAGTGGTCAGGAGCGACTAAAAGAGGCTGCAAAACATGGTTTTAAACGCGCCATAGTGCCGGTGGCTAATGCGCCGAAAGAGGCTATTCCTGGAATGACAGTGGTAGCAGTCAGTAAATTATCCGAAGCATTGGATGCGTTGTAAAAAATTGGGGTCAGAGTAAAATTAATTGCATGGCAATTAATTTTACTCTGACCCCAATTTAAGTTAATTCAGAGCGTTAGGGAAGTTCAGCAACAACACAGCTTTGGCATCATCACGTAATTTTACTAAACCTAATTTGTCATAACTCTCGACCATGATCACTAAAGCTTGTTCTACCTGCGGTGAATCACGGTAGTACTCAACTATGTATTTACAGCGATTGGCTGCAGCTAAATGTGCGCCACGACGTGTGTAATAGTCTGCGACCAATAATTCATAACGTACCAGAGTTTCTTTAATGGCCGTCATGCGTTTTCTTGCGTCGTTGGCATATTTGCTGTTTGGGTAGGTGCTGACCAGTATCTTAAAGTCATCAAAACCTTGTTTGGTACTGGACATATCACGGTCTGCACGGTCGATGCCGACAAATTCCTGAAAGGCATTTTCATCCACTTTCATATTACTTAAACCACGCATGTAATAGGCGTAGTCCAAATCCGGATGGTTTGGATTTAAGCGGATAAAACGGTCAATACTGGCTAAAGATTGAGTGGTATCGCCGCTTTGGTAATAAGCATAAATAAGATCCAGTTGCACCTGACGCGACAAGGGGCCAAATGGATAACGGCCTTCCATGGCTCTTAACAGTTCAATTGCTCTGTTATAGAGACCAGAATCCAGCACTTCTTTGGCTTCTTCATACATTTGCTGAGCAGACTGGTTAGTGTTGACCAGTTCTTCTTCGGCTTTTTTGTTCCCCGCACAGGCGGTTAGTGTTAAAGCTAGGGCGATTATGGCTAAAAAATTCACTTTCATTTAAAAATCCGCTACTACTTAAACCTATTGGCTATTTAGTCTGACGTAAAACCGTTAAAATAACCTTTTAAGGCCCGATTCTAACCCAGACTGTTCGGGTATGCACACAGGATAACTGGTTCCGACATGACAAAACAGATAAAACTTGCAGAAATTGTACCTGACCATTTATTTGGTAAGCGCTTAGATCAGGTATTGGCCGAAATGTTCCCGGACTATTCGCGTTCCAGAATAAAAGAATGGATTTTAGCCGATTGGGTTCAAATCAATGGCCAGCTCTGTAACACCCCCAGAGAAAAGTTGCTGGGCGGGGAGTCTGTATTGATCCAGGCCGAGTTACCGGACGACGAACGCTTTGAAGCAGAGCCTATCGATCTGAATATCGTTTATGAAGATGAGCACATTATGGTGATCAATAAGCCTGCGGGTTTAGTGGTGCATCCTGGTGCGGGCAACGCCGACGGTACTTTATTAAATGCCTTGTTACACCACTGTCCTTCTATTGCTGAAGTGCCACGCGCCGGCATAGTGCATCGTTTAGATAAAGACACCACGGGTTTAATGGTGATAGCTAAAACTATTCCGGCTCAGACCCATTTAGTGGAAGCTATGCAGGAACGGGAAATTACCCGTGAATACGAAGCGATTTGCCACGGCACTATGACTGCGGGTGGTACAGTGGATGAGCCAATAGGCCGTCACCCAACCAAACGTACTCATATGGCAGTGACCAGTTCAGGTCGTCCTGCGGTGACTCACTACCGTGTAATGGAAAAGTTCCGTGCTCATACCCGTTTGCGTTTACGTCTGGAATCTGGCCGTACTCACCAAATTCGTGTGCATATGACCTACATTAACTATCCGCTGGTGGGTGATCCTGTTTATGCAGGCCGTCCACGTCCACCACGTAAAGCCGATGAAGCTTTGTTAACTGTATTACGTGCCTTTAAACGTCAGGCGCTGCATGCAGCTATGCTGCGTTTAGCTCACCCTATTACCAGTGAAATCATGGAATGGCATGCACCAATTCCTGACGATATGGTAGAGCTGACATTAGCCTTACGTGAAGACACTGATATTCACGGTCTGGACTTTGCCTGATGTTCAAAGCTGACTGGCCTGCGCCTTTTAATGTAAAAACAGCAATCAGTACTCGTGAGGGAGGCGTATCTTTGCCTCCTTACGATGGATTGAATTTAGGCAGTCATGTTGATGACAGGTCTGAAGCTGTGGCGCAGAATCGTCAGCTATTCAGAACGCAGGCCCACATACCTGCTGAACCTATGTGGCTCAACCAAGTGCATGGCACAGCTTGTGTGCTGCTGGAACAGACTGATTTTTCAGTGGGTCCTGTTACCGCCGATGCCAGTACCAGCAAAACCAAAGGTCTGGTATCAGTGGTACTGACCGCTGATTGCCTGCCTGTGTTGTTTTGTGATCTGTCAGGTACTCAGGTGGCTGCGGCTCATGCCGGCTGGCGTGGTTTGGTAGGCGGAGTGCTGGAACAAACCTTGGTACAGTTTTCTGATCCAACGACAGTAATGGCCTGGTTAGGCCCAGCTATTGGCCCCACAGCTTTTGAAGTGGGAGATGAAGTACGGCTGGCTTTTATGGCAAAAGATGCCAAAGCTGAAGCTGCTTTTACTGCTGTTCCACATCATTCCGGTAAATGGCTGGCTGATTTATATCAACTGGCTCGTTTACGTTTGCATGCTTGTGGAGTTTCACAAGTGTACGGTGGTGGTTTTTGCACTTACACCGACTCACAAGCTTTTTATTCCTACCGTCGTGATGGTCAAACAGGCCGGATGGCGTCTTGTATCTGGATTGACTGATCTAAGTCAAATTTTTGACGTTTTATCGCTTGATAATTAGTCGGCTCTGCCCCATCTTAATGCCAACAGCAGTTTGATGTATGCGGAGATGTTATGAGACTCGACAGATTTACCAGTAAATTCCAGTTGGCAATAGCCGAAGCTCAGTCTATGGCTTTAGGCCGTGACCATCAGTTTATTGAACCTATTCATTTAATGCATGCTTTGCTGAATCAGGAAGGTGGATCCACCAAAGATCTGTTCAGTAAAATTGGCGTCAATACCAACGAGCTGCGTTCCAAATTATCACAAGCCTTAGAGCGACTGCCCAAAGTCGATGGCGTAGATGCCAATGTGCAGCTGTCTGCTGCCACTATTAACCTGCTGAATCTGTGTGACAAATATGCGCAAAAACGCAAAGACCAGTATATTTCCAGCGAGTTATTTGTGTTGGCCGCCTGTGAAGACAAATCTGAACTAGGTCATTTATTACGCCTGCTGGGTGTGGATAAAGCTGTAGTGGAAAAAGCCATAGAGCAAATCCGTGGTGGCCAGAATGTCGACGATCCCAATGCTGAAGATAGCCGCCAGGCTTTAAACAAATATACGGTGGATTTAACAGCACGGGCTGAGGCTGGCAAGTTAGATCCTGTCATAGGCCGTGATGAAGAAATCCGCCGCTGTATTCAGGTGCTGCAGCGCCGCACTAAAAACAACCCTGTACTGATTGGTGAACCTGGTGTGGGTAAAACTGCGATAGTCGAAGGTTTAGCGCTGCGTATCATCAATAAAGAAGTGCCGGAAGGTTTAAAAGACAAACGCGTTCTGTCTTTGGATATGGGCTCTTTATTGGCTGGTGCTAAGTATCGCGGTGAATTTGAAGAACGTTTAAAGGCAGTATTGAACGAGCTTTCAAAAGAAGAAGGCCGGGTCATTCTGTTTATCGATGAAATTCATACCATGGTCGGTGCAGGTAAAGCCGACGGTGCAATGGATGCCGGCAATATGCTCAAACCTGCGTTAGCGCGGGGCGAGCTGCATTGTTTAGGTGCGACCACTTTGGATGAATACCGCAAATACATTGAAAAAGATGCGGCGCTGGAGCGACGTTTCCAGAAAGTCATAGTGGATGAGCCTTCAGTAGAAGACACTATCGCCATTTTGCGTGGCCTAAAAGAACGCTACGAGCTGCACCACGCGGTAGAAATTACTGATCCGGCCATAGTGGCTGCTGCTACTTTGTCGCACCGTTATGTCAGCGACCGGCAACTGCCGGATAAAGCCATAGATTTAATTGACGAAGCTGCGTCCAGTATCCGGATGCAGATGGACTCGAAACCGGAAGAGCTGGACAGATTAGAGCGGCGTATTATTCAACTGAAGCTGGAAGACAATGCGCTGGCGAAAGAAACCGACGAAGCCACTAAAAAACGCCGTGACATGATCCAGGAACAAATCCGTGAACTGGATTTGAAATACAACGAGTTGGATGAAGTCTGGTCTTCAGAAAAAGCGGCCTTGCAAGGTACGCAAAATATCAAAGCGGACTTAGAACAAGCCCGGCTGGATATGGAAGTAGCACGTCGTGCCGGCGATTTAAACCGTATGTCGCAGCTGAAATACGAACGTATCCCGGCTTTGGAGAAACGGCTGGATTTAGCCTCACAAGTAGAAATGCACGAAATGACGCTGCTGCGAAACAAAGTCACTGAGCAGGAAATTGCCGATGTGCTCTCCAAAGCCACTGGCATTCCGGTCAGCAAAATGCTTGAAGGTGAGCGCGATAAACTGCTTCGTATGGAGCAGGAATTGCAAAAACGTGTGGTAGGTCAGGCCGAAGCATTGGAAGCTGTGTCTAACTCCATCCGCCGTTCCCGTGCAGGTTTGTCCGATCCGAATAAACCTATAGGGTCATTCCTGTTTTTAGGCCCGACAGGTGTGGGTAAAACCGAGCTGACTAAAGCTTTAGCTCAGTTCCTGTTTGATACCGAAGATGCGCTGATCCGCATTGATATGTCGGAATTTATGGAAAAACATACTGTATCGCGTTTAGTCGGTGCTCCTCCTGGTTATGTCGGCTATGAAGAGGGGGGTTATTTAACTGAGGCGGTAAGGCGTAAACCTTATTCAGTAGTGCTGCTGGATGAAGTCGAAAAGGCCCATCCAGATGTGTTTAATATTCTGCTCCAGGTATTGGATGATGGTCGTTTAACAGACGGACAGGGGCGCACTGTCGATTTTAAAAACACAGTGATCATTATGACCTCGAACTTAGGCTCAGACCTGATTCAGGAGCATTACCAGCATCAGGATTATCAGCAAATGAAAGATATGCTGATGGAAGTGCTGAGCAAACAGTTCAGACCTGAGTTTTTAAACCGGCTGGATGAAACCGTAGTATTCCACCCGCTGGATAACGCCCATATCCGCCATATTGCTTCTATTCAGCTGCAGCGCCTGCGTTTGCGGTTGCAGGATAAAGGCTTTGGTTTGTCGGTGACAGATGCCGCCTTGGATCTGCTCGCAGCAGCTGGTTTTGATGCTGTCTTTGGTGCTCGACCATTAAAACGGGCTATTCAGCACTATATTGAAAACCCATTGGCTCAGACCTTGCTGAAAGGTCAGATTAAACCCAATGCAGTCGTGACTGTCGATGCGCAAGAAGGGCAGTTTGTGATTGGTTCTGCCAGCGCGCATTAATCAAAGCGCTATGACTAGTCCTGAAATAAGTTGACCCTTGTTTCAGTAAAACGCCCGATGAACTTCATCGGGCGTTTTGTATTTTAGAGCAAGATGAGGGCGGCGACTATTGTAGACATTTACAGATTCGTCGACCATTTTCGTTGCTTGT
>JAHIWM010000149.1 GCA_018815765.1 Gammaproteobacteria bacterium
GACTACCAGGAGGATGTAGCCAAGGACTACCAGGAGGATGTAGCCAAGGACTACCAGGAGGATGTAGCCAAGGACTACCAGGAGGATGTAGCCAAGGACCACCAGGAGGATGCAGCCAAGGACCACCAGGAGGATGTAGCCAAGGACCACCAGGAGGATGTAACCAAGGACTACCAGGAGGATGTAACCAAGGACTACCAGGAGGATGTAACCAAGGACTACCAGGAGGATGTAACCAAGAAACAACTCGAAAATAATAAAACTCATGACCATTTCAATCTCGACTTGATAGATCGAGGAATAAAACAACTGATATTTTCGTTTTCTGGGGTATTAAGTCGTATGGAGATCCAAGTGTTATTGGATTTAAAGGACGCTGAGTATGTACGTCAACGTTATTTGATCCCCGCACTCAAGCAAGGTTTCATCGAAATGACAATTCCTGATAGACCATCAAGTAAATTTCAGAAATATCGACTGACAAAACTAGGAAAAACCTTAAAGTCTGAATTGTAGAGACCTATTTTGGGAATTTAATCTTGTGAAGCTGACTGATTTACAATAACTTAAGTTATCAGCTACAGAACTTAAAATGAGAATAGGGATGTTTTTATGCATGAATCTAATAACGTAGACGAGCAAAGAGAGCAAGACACCATTCGAATGCGTCCTCGTGCTAGATTAATATCCTTAATCGGAGAGGAGTTAATTAGTGACGAAAGAGTAGGTGTTGTCGAGCTTGTTAAAAATGCTTATGACGCAGATGCAACTGAAGTAAACGTAGTTTTTGAGGTCAACGACGCTTTTGTTCCTAATCGATTAATTGTCAGCGACAATGGTCATGGAATGAATATTGAAAACGTCATTAAGGGTTGGTTTGAACCTGGGACTATAACGAAAAAGAAGAATAGTAGGTCTCCGTCAGGGCGATTATATCAAGGGGCCAAAGGTGTTGGTCGTTTTGCTGCAGCAAGGCTTGGTATAGCCATGTTCATGGAAACCAAAACAGTTGATGCTAGTCATGGCGTGACTGCGTTGCTGGAGTGGGGAAATTTTGATGACGATAGTTACCTTGATCAGATCGAAATGACATATGAGAAGACGGCAATGCCAAATAGAGGGCATGGTACAGTCTTAACTATTGAAGGTGTTAATGAGAAAAAAATATGGGAAGAAGATGATTTTAAAAATCTTCAGTACAGACTGTCACGGCTTATTTCTCCTTTCGATGAAATTGGTGATTTCAAAATTAATTTAGTGGTACCTAGCTTTCCTGATCTTAGTGGACACGTCGAATCTCACCCACTAACAAAAAAACCAAAATATACCTTAAAGGGCCAGATATGCAGCCGGGGTTATTTGAATGCTGATTTTCACCTTGACGGTATGATAAACAAAAATTATACCAATCATAAATTGAGCAAGTCGGGTGAAATAGTAGGGTGCGGTGCTTTTGAATTTGAAATTCGGGCTTGGGATCGTGATAGAGATGGTTTATCTCCGCTAATGTTGGAATACGATATGAATTTGTCTGGTGTTAGGAAAACATTGGATGTGTTTTGCGGTGTTAGTATTTACAGGGATGGTTTTAGAGTACATCCATATGGAGAGGTTGGCGATGATTGGCTGTCATTAGATAATCGTAGCCGCCAAAATCCAACAACGAGACTCGCAAAAAACCAAGTTATTGCTTCAATTCGAACGTCTAGAGAAACGAACCCTGAATTAAAAGATAGGACGACACGTGAAGGTTTAGTCCATACCGCTGAATTTGAGCAGCTTAAAGAGTGGTTTGAGCGTGTGCTATCTGTTCTAGAAAACGAGAGATATAGTCTAAGGCCTAGAGAAGACGCACGGCCAGAATATACGACTACTTTGTTTGAAGCCTTTGATATGAGTGATGTTGTGAAAGAAGCAACTAGCCAATTAGGTGTATCTCACCCTGTTACAAAGCTTGTAAAAGTAAAGGATGCCGATATCAGGGAAGGCGTAAAAAAATTACAAGCACATTATTCTCGAGTTCTCTTAGCTGCTGGTTTAGGGCAATTAGTTGATTTGGTAATACATGAGATTGGCGCTCCTCTTGGTCGTATTAATAGAGAAATAATTTTTATACGGAAAACGATAGAGAAGCTGAAAATAGATCATGAAATATCAGAAACGTTAACTAAAAGCTTTACTTCGACTCTCGGATGGTTAGAACAAATTGGAAATCTAAGAGCTCGCCTTGATCCAAAGACTGCGGGGAAAAGAGGACGTGCTACATCATTTGACGTTACTGAAGAAGTGTTAGGTAACCTAAATCTGTATGAAAATTTGATTAGAAAACAGAATTTAAAAGTGGAGTTCACAAGGCCAAACAATCCATTAATAGTGCATATGCCTCAATCTATTCTTGGTCAGATTGTAGCAAACTTAATTGATAATAGTATTTACTGGTTAACTAGACACTACGGTGATGGCAACGGTGGGTTAATAAGAATAAACATAGTTAAAGTTGAACATGGATTCACCATTGAGTTTTCAGATAATGGTGCTGGAATACCTGAACATGATCGCGAGAAAATTTTTGAACAATATTACTCGCTCAAGCCAAACGGTATGGGACTAGGATTGTTTATCGCAAGGCAAGTAATTGAGCCATATGGAAAGATTATATATCGTGACGATGGCGACTTGCCAGGAGTGTTATTCGAAGTTAGTTTTTTACAAAACGTTGGATTGTAAGGATATTATATGAAATTGGATGTTTTAATTGTAGAAGACGACGGAGATTATCTGGCGCAATTGAAGCGAGATCTTCCGGATGTGTTCTCTGAGCTTGGCATAGATGTCAAATTACACTTGTTTAGTAATTTTGATGAAGCCTTGGTTGAGGTGAAGAACAGTCATGTGCGATACGATTTGGTTATTTCTGACACTTACAAAGGTGAACATAAGAACCGGAACGCGGCTGTTTTAGAAACAATTGCCGAATATAGAAAGGGGAAATTCTGTTCTGTAATTGTATGCAGTAGTGGTGAATGCCCTCCAGAACTGAAAACATCACCTTTTGTATACTGGGTTGATAAAGGTAAACAAAATGCGTTAGATGATTCAATCAGATATATTTTGAAAATTGGAGTGCCACAGATTTCCAGAAAGTTACATGAAGAACTGGAAAACTCAGCAGGTAAATATCTATGGGGCTTTCTTGAGGATAATTGGAATAATATAAAAATAGATAGTCAAGACAACTACGAGCAATTAGAGCGCCTTGTAAGAAGAAGAGCCGCACTAATAATAAGTGATTTGAAATCAGATGAATACGTAGCTATCGATAGCCGACACGGACTAGAATATTATATATACCCCTCATTAGATCATGACTACTACAGCCTTGGGGATATACTCCGAAATAATAATGATCCAACTGATATTAGGATAATACTTACCCCACATTGTCATTTATTCAAGCAAGATAATGCTATTGCACCTAGGGCGGAGTTTATATTGACCATTCGCGCGGAGTGTGCAAAGTCAGTACTGGGTGATAAAATTGATTCAGCGAAGAAAATTGAAATTACTCAACAACTTAAAAAACTTAGAATCTGGGCGAACTCACCAGCCCAAACAGAAAAAAGGCCTGTTGGCAGACATTGGTATTTGCCTAAATTTCTTGACATCCCTCATTTATACTGTGATTTCCTTCAAGTGAATAGCATTCAATATTCAAAAATCGAAGAGGATTATCAAAAAATTGCCACATTGGCACCACCTTATGCTGAGGCCTTGCAAGAGTGCTTTTCCAGCTTTTATGGTTCTGTTGGAATTCCGACAATTAAACCGGTATCAATACTTGATCTTTTGGAATGAAATCTAGTTATTAATAATTCCGTGACAAATAGCTGCAATCTTAAATGCTAAAAATGGCGGTACCGCATTGCCCACCTGGACATATTGTTGGGTTCTAGTTCCAACAAAGAAATAATTGTCTGGGAATGTTTGAATGCGTGCCGCTTCTCTCACTGTGAAGCTTCTACACTGTAAAGGATCATAATGTATGAAATAGTGGCCATCTTTCGATATGTGGCTTGTTATTGTCGTTGCTGGTGTATGAGACACTTGAACTCTGAAACGGTCCGCAAATTTTCCACTATCAAAGTTTTTATGGTTAGGTTTCAAAGGTGTTGGATAGTCTCTTGATTTTGGGAATAAATCTTCCCAATTATTTTGCAGTGCAACTTTTGCCCAAGTACTGCAGAATAAGTACCTGTGCAAATCTTGTTCGATGTGTCCGCGCGTCTGATGGTTGGTAATATAGTTACCTAATCTTTTATCTGTGTACCAATCTTGTAGCTCAGTATTGCTTGCTAATTCTAAACTTGTGTCTTTTTTAAGTCCTTGGTTGGCGCCTTGTATATATTTAGGAACACTAAGTTGCATCTTTATCTTTTCTAGTTGTCGCCCAATTAAACTCAGACTTGAGTTTTCTAGTGTTGAGATTAATGTTTCTTGTGCTTTTTTGATTGTATTCAGCCACTGTTCGTTAGAGTTACCTCCTTTTGACAAGCCACTTCGTAGTTTAGGGAGATCATCTATGACTTCTGCTGTTGTGGTCTGATGATTATTAGGTATTAAGCAAAGATCATTATTCCATTTGTCTGCAATATCTTCTCGCAAACCGAGCAGAATAACTCTATGTCTTCGTTGAGGTATTCCGTAGTTTTCAGTTCTAATTATGTAACTCTTGGATTCCGAAGTTCCATCATTTTTAGCTGTCTCGGAAGATGGGGGGCATACTAAAGATACGATCCTATATTTATGTTTCTTTCGTCTTGCCTGTGGTGCACATCCAGTCGCTTCGCTCGGGTTTTGCAGATCTCGGGATATACTGTCAAATATGGGGTGTCCATTAATCTTAGCAGACAGCATCCCCTTCACGTTTTCCATTACAAAGAGAACTGGTTGGTAGCGTGCAATAATATTAAGGTATTCCAAATAAAGGAAATTCCTAGAGTCTTCTTCGGCTTTATAACTTTGAATACCCTGATTTCGGGCTCTCCCTACTAAGGAGTAAGCCTGACAAGGAGGACCTCCTATGAGGATGCACTCATCGTCTCCAATAGCATTTGTAATTGCGGAGTTTATTTCAATATTATCCACACCAAGCGTCAATCTTCTCGCTTCAGTTTGAGCTGCTATGACTTCTTTGCTGAATTGCGGCATTTTATATAGATGTTCTTCTGGGGTGTTTCCAAGTTCACCACGCAAAAACTGATAGTACTCGTCAGGAGGGGAATCACCAAATTGCCTGAAAAACGAACGAAGCATCAGTGTTCGATGAGCGCTTTCTTCTTTTTCTATTGAAATAGCTATTTCAAATGGATGATTTTTACTATGTGTGAAAGCTGAGAATCCCTCTCCCAGCCCACCTGGGCCTGCAAATAAATCAATAACTTTTAAGCGTTTCACAAATTTTTTGTACTTTTTATTTTAAGTTTTTTGATGATACCAGGATTTCTTTTATTCCTTAAGAACTAATTTAACGATTACCTAATGCCTTGCTAAATAGCCTAATTTTTAAACCATTCTCAAGGCAGAATGGCAGCAGCTATCTACCTTACTTAACCCTCTCCGCCTTATAAGTATTCACCCCCTTAATCAAAGAAAACCCTGTCAGCTGATTTTTAGCATCAGTTTCAAAGCGGACTGTGGCGTCTGGGGCTGTTAGGAAGAAGCTGGAGTTTGCTTCGCGGTGCAGTTCGAGACGCTTGCTGCTGATTAAATCGCTCTGGAAATACAGACGGTTGCCTTCGGCGATGATAGAAGCGGGTTTGTCTAACAGCAGGTATTCGCCTGCTAATTTTTTGTTCAGTGTTGCGTCTGGGGCTATGGCTGATTTTGCTGTCACCTTAAAGTCAGGCCAGTTGTATTCGGCGGCAATACTGGTAAAAATTTCCTCAATTAATGCCATGCCATTATCGCTGTTGGTCAGTACTACTGCACCCTGGCCGGTTTTTGTGTAGCCGAATAACAAGGTGCGAAATCCTTCGTTGCCGCCACTGTGACTAAAGCTGGTTCTGTCTTTCTGTTGTTCAACAAAAAAGCCAAGGCCGGTTTCACCTAAGCCGCGGGTTAACATGGTTTTGGTCAATGGACTGGAGAGTATTTTGTCTGAAGTACCAGCCTCCGACTTTTGCACTTCCATAATGATTTTTGCTAAGTCCGAAGCTGTGCTCCACATGCCAGCAGCTGCCAGCTCAGGGTTTTGGTGCCACAAGCCTGGAATGGTTGCACCGCTGCCGTTATGTCCTGCAGCCGCATTGTTGCGCTCTTGCTTTGGCAAGCGGGCTGCGAAGCGACTGTGCTGCATATCTAACGGGGTGAATACGATATCTTGCAATAGCTGTGGGAAATCCTGTTGGCTTGCTTCCATCATCATCAACTGGATGATGCTGTAACCCCCACCGGAATAGCTCCATTTTGTGCCTGGTGTTGCTTCAACACGCACTGGCTCCGTATTGGCAGGGGCTTCCCCCTTTAGCACTGCAAGCAGGCTTGGTACAGTTTGCTTCTCCGCATACCCATGAAAACCATGCACATTGACGCCACCACTGTGGTTCAGCAACTGCCGCAGGCTCACTTTATGCTCTTTAGTGAATTCATTGTCAGGCAGCTTCCAGCTTTTCAGTTGGTTGTTTACATCGCCATCTAGCTGAAGTTTTCCTTGTTCAACCAGATGCAATGCCGCCATGGCGCTGACGGCTTTGCTGATAGAGGCGGTTTGAAATAAGGTGGTTGGCGTGGTGTGTTCTGCTTTTCCTACAACATTAACCCCATAAGCGCGGGCCCACTCAAGTTGACCATTGTTTACCACCGCAATGCTTACGGCAGGAACCTGATGATAGTGCATCCGATCTGCAAGCCGCATTTGTTGAGCTGATGCGCCTTTAACAACCACTGAAGTAGAAAGCCCTTGTTCAACACGGCTGATTTTCTCATTTAGCGCGGTTGAGTCTGAACTGGCTGCAAACCCTGCTCCTGTATAGGCGCTAGATACCAGAAGGAAGATCAGGGTTTTACGCAGTAACTGTGGTGCAGGCATGAATTGGTCGTCCTTGAGTTAGCCGCCAGAAAGTGGTTCTAACAAGTTAATTTACCTCACCTTATTGAAAAGTAGCTGTAGTTGCAACGGCGAAGCTGTAACCAATAGTTTCGCAAATGGCTACGGCTATATCCGCACCCATCATTCATAAAAGCTGAATGGATTATCAATAGTTGTGGGTTTGTTTCAGAAGTTCTGACTGTTTATAGTTCACTCACTGCCTACGAGTTAGCCTTGTGACCTAAGTTGCTCATCGCATGTAGGGTAGATTTTTTAACAAGCAACGCAGTCCACAACAGTGACGCGAAAGCTAAACCCAACAGAATCAGGAGTTACATATGAACAGATTTACCAACAAAACAGTGTTAGTGACAGGTGGCAACAGCGGTATTGGTTTGGCGACTGCCATTCAATATGCCCAAGAGGGCGCTCGTGTTGTGATCACCGGCCGCGATCAGGCGACGCTGGACCAGGCGAAAACCCTGATAGGCGCGAACACCATAGCTCTGCAGAATGATCAGGGTGATATTAAAGCGACTGGCGAATTAGCCCGTACTTTGGCTGAGCAGGGCATTAAACTGGACGCCATTTTCTTAAATGCTGGCGTTGCGAAGTTCGCCCCATTGCTGGATATAGATGAAGCTTTGTGGGACCAAACCTTTAACGTGAATGTCAAAGGGGCGTTTTTCACCATACAGGCGCTGACGCCGCTGCTGAATCGTGGCGCCGCCATTGTCTTAAATGGCTCTATTAATGCGCATATCGGCATGCCTTCTTCTTCTGTGTATGCAGCCAGTAAAGCAGCGTTGATTTCCTTTGCTAAAACCTTGTCGGCAGAACTGTTGCCACTGGGTGTGCGGGTTAATGTAGTCAGCCCTGGCCCTGTCAGCACACCACTGTACGGTCGTTTGGGGATGGAAGCTGCCCAGCTTGAACAGATGGCAAAAGCCATTCAGGACCAAATTCCGCTGAACCGCTTTGGTACTTCGGAAGAGCTGGCTAAAACAGTGCTGTTTATGTCGTCGTCAGACTCTGCCTTTATTGTCGGCACTGAACTGATTGCTGATGGTGGCATGAGCCAATTGTAAAACTCAGGGGCCTGTACCATCAGGCCCTTTTATTTTCTTCTGCTATTTTCCTTTTTTCTGTTTTCCTTTGTTGTCCCAGGGCGCTGTTCCGGCAAAAGCTTCCACCAGAAAGTCGATCATCATCCTTACTTTGACACTCAAATGCCGTCGGCTTGGGTACATGGCCAGTACGTCAATATCGGGTAATTTGTAGTCTGGCAGTAGCGGCACCAAAGCTCCAGAGGCTAAATCCGGGCCGATCAGAAAAGTAGGCTGCCAGATAATACCGGAGCCACAAAGCGCCAAGGCTCTTACCGTATCGCCATTGTTGGTGTGCACCTTGCCTTTCACTTTCACCTGATGAATTTTGCCGTTGCTGTCAGTAAAACTCCATTCGTCGCCCGAATAGGCGTAAATGATACATTCATGTTCTTTTAAATCGTCCGGTGTCTGGGGTGTGCCGTGTCGCTGCAGATAAGAGGGTGATGCGCATAACACATTATGCGAGCTGGCCAGTTTACGCGCTGCGTGATTGACCGAACCCGCACGTGAAATACGGATCACCAAATCGTAGCCTTCCTCTACTATGTCCACCACCCGGTCAACCAGCGAAATATCCAGTTCCAGCTCTGGGTAACGGCGGCTAAATTCAGGCCATAAAGGTGCCAGATGCAAAATACCAAAACTTAAAGGCGCATTAATTCTCAGCCTGCCCCTTGGCTGCATTGCGGCTGAAGACACCAGCGCTTCAGTTTCTGCCACATCCGCCAGTATCGACTTGCAGCGCTCAAACAGCGCTTCACCACTTTCTGTCAGCGACAACTTGCGAGAGCTGCGGTTCAGTAGTCTGCAGCCCAAATGGGCTTCAAGATCATTGACATAGCGGGTGACATTGGCGGGCGAAGTATCGAGCAGATCCGCTGCTTTACTGAAGCTACCTTTGCTCACCACAGTCATAAAAATTTCGTACGCTCGTAGTCTGTCCATTCCCGCGCCTTCTGTTTATCAATTCGTTCATAAAAGATGAATGATAGCTTTATATTCACTGCCTTCATCCACTAAAAGCTATTCACTATAGTAGCAGTCAAGCAGGTCATGTGACCTTGTTTAACTTAAAACTGAGGAATAGATCATGCAAAAATTAACCGGAAAAGTAGCTATTGTGACAGGTGCAAGTTCAGGTATTGGCCGTGCAACAGCTTTGTTGTTTGCCCGTGAAGGCGTAAAAGTAGTGGTAGGGGCGCGCCGTGCAAGCGAACTGGCAAGCTTAGTGGCAGAAATTAAAGCACAAGGTGGTGAAGCTGTTGCACTGGCAGGCGATGTTATTTCTGAAGACTACGCCAAAGCTTTAGTGGCTTTAGCTGTCAGTCAGTATGGCCGTTTGGATATCGCTTATAACAACGCCGGCACTTTGGGTGAAATGGGCGCCAGTACTGAAGTATCAGCTTTGGGTTTTACTGAAACATTGGAAACCAACCTGACCAGCGCGTTTTTAGGCGCCAAACATCAGGTCCCTGAAATGATTAAACAAGGTGGCGGTTCAATCATTTTCACTTCTACTTTTGTCGGTTATAGCTTTGCCTTCCCTGGTGTTGCAGCTTACGCCGCCAGTAAAGCAGGCTTGATTGGTTTAACTCAGGCTTTAGCCTCTGAGTTTGGCCCACAAAATGTGCGGGTGAATGCGGTATTACCAGGCGCCGTTGACACACCAATGTACAGAGGTATGAATGACAATGCTGAATCACAGGCTTTTGTCACTCAGTTGCATGCGTTAAAAAGGGTCGCAACACCTGAAGAGTTAGCCCGTTCAGTGCTGTATCTGGCCTCGGACGACTCCTCTTTTGTCACAGGCACAGCTTCCTTAGTAGATGGTGGCGCATCTATTACCAGAACCTAAACCCTGAGCAGCTAAAAGACTGTTGTAGCAACAAAAAGGAGGCATTGCCTCCTTTGTGCTTTTAAGTCGCGGGCAGGGACTTTATTCGGCGGGCAAAGCAGTTGAAGCATTGATAGTTATGATGGTCATATAGCTATGGCTTTCCAACGTCTTCTGTTGTTTATTCAGCGTGCCAACGCACAGAACGGCACTTTGCGGGGCTGTTAGGCTTGCTGTAGGAATTCGTCAGATAGGATCACGCAATGGATTCGTAGGTTATTACACTGTGCTTGGCGTTGTTCCAACGACGGACACCAAAGCTATTCAAGCAGCCTATCGAAAGCTTGGCCGCAAGTATCACCCTGATGTCAGTAAACTGCCGAATACCGCAGAGATATTTAGACGTGTTGCTGAAGCCTATGCTGTCTTACACAGCACTGAGAAACGTGCCAAATATGACGCATATTGTGCAGCGCGCCGCCATGGTTTTATACGATTAGTCCGGGCAAACGCAAGCAGGCGTTGATAAGGTCTGCAAAGCAGCTTGCTATCAAGAGTTTGCTGATTTTTGAGATTTTTTTGGCGAGGTGGGCTCGTGTAATAGGTTACGCACTTCTTTGCCGATGAGCGCTGCTCTGTGAGCTTTGTTGCGCATCCCTGACGAATGCTTTACTCTGCGCCTTAGATGAATGTTAAATAGTTAGCTCTCTGAGATTTATCTAAAAACAGTTTTTTTCCATAAAAACAACAAATTAAGGATAAATAAAATGAATAAGTTTTTAAAAGCCAGCATCCTGTGTCCTATGTTAGTTCTTGGTATGAGCCAGGCTAGCGCTGCTGTGTTTAGTTCAGAGCAGGTTATCTCTAATCAACAGTTCAATTTCAACAAGCAGCAAGTACTGTCTTATGTCGACAGTGCCGAAGTGCAGAATAAACTGATCGAGCTGGGCGTAAGTCCTGCTGATGCAAAACAACGTATCGCCAATATGACTGCCGAAGAGCTGAATGCGCTGAACAGTCAGATGAACGAAATGCCTGCAGGCGGTATTGTCGGTGTTGTGGTCACTGTACTGGTGGTTGTGGTTGTAACGGATTTAATGGGTCTGACTGACGTTTACCCTTTTATCAACCCAATTTAATTCGTGAGTTTGATGGTTTTACTACGACAGGCCTGCCTTTTGGCGGGCTTGTTAATTTTACTGACAGGCTGCCAGACACCGCCACAAACCAAGCTGCTACTGGCAGAGCCTCCTGCGATAGCTTCTGCGCATCTTATCCCACAAGTACCATTTTATCCGCAGCAAGAGTATTTTTGCGGCCCAACGACCTTATCTGAAGTTGCTGGTTTTTATGGGCTTAAAAAAGACCCAGCCACTATAGCGCCCACTACTTTTATTTCGGGTTTGCAAGGCACTCTGCAAATTGAAATGTCGGCTGCAACACGGCAACTTGGGCTGGTCGCCTACGCACAGCGCGGTACCATGCACCAATTGTTAAGTCTGGTTGCTGAAAATATTCCAATCATAGTGCTACAAAACAACTCTCTCGCCTGGCTGCCACAGTGGCATTATGCCGTGGTAATTGGCTACGACCTGCAAAGCAAAGAAGTGATTTTGCATACCGGGGTGACTGAAGCGCATCGGCTGAACTTTTCTACCTTTGAACGCACCTGGGCGCGGGGCAATTACTGGTTGTTAGCCATGTTACCTGCGGATAAAAGCAGCGCGCAGCTTGAGCCTTTTATTTATACCAAAGCCAGTCAGGATTTACTCAGCACTCAACAGGTTAATACAGGCATCACAGCACTTAAAACCGCGACAAGCCAATGGCCTGACTATTGGTTACCGTACTTTTTATTGGGTAATCATTACTTCTCAAGCCAGCCTTTAGTGGCTGCTCAGTGGTTTGAAAAAGGCCTGCCTTTTGCTCAGCAGGAAATATCTTATCTGAACAATTACGCTGTGCTGCTGAGTGAACAAGGTTGCCAGGCTAAAGCAACCACACTGATTGAGGCCGCGCTGAAAATCTCCCCAAATGACAGCAATCTGCTGGATAGCCAGAAACAAATCCGAGCTGGGAGCAATAAGGCCTCCTCATTATGTGCCGCAGCTATGCATTAATCATCCGGCATAGGCTACCCAACCCTTAAAGCTAAATCCTGCATAAAACAAACTGATACCGGAAAAGCCGGCTTGTTTTAATAATGCCTCCTCTTCTTCTGGCGCCAAAATACTGAGTTTGGTTTTCATCGCTTCTTTTGCCACTTCAGGATTTGCGGATTGTGAATTGCCAAAAGCCAGATGTCGCGAGATCCATAGTGAGCACTCTGGCTCAGTTTGAGGAAAACTATGATGTGCAATAATCAAAGGCGCTTTGGGCTTTAGGCGTTGATGAATTTGTTTCAGAGTTTCAAGCCTGCTCTCTCGCGGAATAAAGTGAAAGGTTAGTAAGCATACAGCACCGTCAAAAGGGCCTGCAGGAGCGTCTTCTATATAACCCTGATGAAACCTAACACGATCCTGATAACTGGCCACTGTTTCAGCTGCCAGCTCTAACATTCCGGCAGAAGGGTCAACACCCTCAAAAGTCCAGCCTGCTTGGGCTTCAGCCAGAGCTTTAATTTCAAGTCCTCCTCCAGCACCCAAAACCAACAAAGAACTTTCGGCAGGTACTTGTTCTGCCAGCAGTATGGCTGTCATTCGATGTAAACTATGGTAACCGGGAACTTGCCGTGGTGGGCCTTCGAGGTATGTCTTTTCAGGAGGTTGCACAAAGTGATTGTTCATAGTTGTTCCAGAATTTAAGGTAATGAAACTAAACGGCCCGTCAGGCTTTAGTTTGTTACTTATGATGAACTTCATGTATCATTAAATGATACGTTATTTGTACTTTTTGTCAAACAGCCTGATGGATGACGGAATGAAGGACGTAAATAATGAATAAAGACACACGTTTGTCTGACGTGCTGCATGTTTTATTGCATCTTGAGCATGCAACAGAGCCTGTAACTTCAGAGGTGTTAGCGCAGAACATGGGAACTAATCCTGCTGTGTTTCGCCGCACCATGGCGGGCTTGAGAGAGGGGGGCTATGTAATGTCCGGCAAAGGCCATGGTGGAGGTTGGAGTTTAGCCCGCCCTCTGGATCAAATCAGTCTTTTGGATATTTATATCGCACTTGGCCGGCCAGGCTTGTTTGCTATCGGCAGCCGGTCTCAGCATCCGGAGTGTAAAATTGAGAAAAAGGTGAATAGGGCACTGACTGATACTCTGGATCAGGCAGAAGCTTTATTTATCCAACGTTTTGGAGAGGTAAAGCTAGATCAACTGCGGCCTTAGGCTGGGGCTGTTCGAACTGTAGTTTGGATAAGAGTTTGTTTGTCTCTGATCTATTAAGCTATTAGTGGAAAAAGCACTTTAACGGCTATTAAAGTGCTGGTTCGGATTTTCAGCCAGGAATGCGGGCTATTACCTTAATCTCAAAATCAAAGCCGGATAACCAGGTGACACCTACTGCTGTCCAGTTTGGATAAGGTGGGGCGCCGAAGATCTTTTGTTTTACTTTCATAATGGTGCCGAATTGATGTTGTGGATCGGTATGAAAGGTGGTGACATCGACAATATCGTCAAAGCCGCAACCTGCCGCAGCCAAAGTAGCTTTAAGATTCTCAAAGGCTAACTCAACCTGAAGTTCGAAATCAGCTTCAGGGCTGCCGTCAGCATGGCTGCCGACCTGACCGGAAACAAACAATAGATCGCCTGAGCGAATTGCAGCTGAATAACCGTGCTGTTCATAAAGTGCATGTCTGTTGGCGGGGAAAATAACTTCTTTTGTAGTCATGGTATAGCTCTCTTTGTTAATGGGTGATTGGCTGCGACGCTGCCGATATGTGCAGTAGCACAACACAATCCGGATAGTTTTAATGGTCCTGCATGTTGAATTGGTTTAACATACGAGGCGTATGTAGAATATCTCGCATACGCCGCGTATGTCAAGTGGCATACATTGCGTATGTGAAAGGAGTATTGAGTGAGCATCCGATTAACAAAGATGGCGGAAAACCGTGAGAAGCTGATTGCTGCTGCGCGGCGGGCCTTTGCTGACCAAGGTTACGCTGCGGCGTCTATGGATACCTTAACTGCTGAAGCCGGGTTAACCCGTGGCGCGCTGTACCATAACTTTGGCGATAAACGTGGTTTGCTTGCTGCTGTTGTGGACCAGATTGACTCTGAAATGGCTGACTATGCGAAGTCTGTCGGCGCCAAAGCAGATAATGCCTGGTTAGGTTTATTAGCTGAAGGCGCGGCCTATATAGAAAAGGCGCTAGACCCTGAAGTGCAGCGCATTGTATTGCTGGATGGCCCTTCTGTGCTGGGTGACCCATCACAATGGCCGAGCCAGAATAAATGCCTGCAATCGACCAGAAACACTATTGAGAAGTTGATTGAAAATGGTACAGTCAAGCCGGTCGATGCTGAAGCTGCCGCTATGTTGTTAAATGGTGCTGCCCTGAATGCAGCACTTTGGCTAGCGTCTAGTGCCAATCCTCAGGCTATGCTGCCCAAAACGCTGGAGGCATTTAATTTGCTGGCTTCAGGTTTTCTGGTGAAGGGATGAAATGCTGGGCAATTTCTTGCCATGTTTTTGTCCAATTCTAAGTTTCTGTATGGCTTTTTGCTGTGTCTGTATGCTTTTGCTTATTGTGGCAGCACTTCTATTGCGGGTTGTAGCCAACTTTTAGCCTGCTTAGCTTTTTGGCACAGCTGTTGCTTTTATCAATACAGATAGGTTGCAACGGAGCTTAGGATGACCATCAGTAGCGGGATACAGAACTTTAGCCAGACCACTTACCGCCAGTTTAGCAATGCGTTGAGCGGGCAAACTCAAGCGACTGAAGAGGCGCTGCTGGGCGCATTTGAGGCACAAACCACAGAAACAAAAAATACTGCTGTTACTTCGGCTGACAGCCAGCCTCAAAATTTCCCTGAGTTATTCAGCCGCTCAGGTGAGCCTTTAACACCACTGTCAGTGCAGTTGAAGGCCATCCATGTGTCAGAACTGCCGGAAGAGCGTTATCAGGAGTTTATGCAAGCGCAAAAACAACTGATAGAGGCAAATCAGCAGTATCTGGAACATCAGTACAGCAGCCGGAATAACCCACTTGCTGAATCTCTGCCGCAAACCCAGCCCTATGCGACTATTAAAGTGGGCGGTAAGGTAATTGCTTCTGTGGATAATCAGGGTGTTGTAACTACGGCTTCTGGTTTAAACAAAGACTTACTTAGTATGCTTCCGGATGACGTGAATGGTAGCAGTGGCCCGAATTTGGCTCAGGCCAGAGCTGAAGTCTTAGCTGGGTATTTGGGCGGAAAAGTGGAAAAAGCCGACACCGCCATTACTCAGCTGGAGTTTGATCTGCTGCAGGATGCGGCAGATATGCCCGCCAGTATAGATTACGCTGCGATGCAAAATGACCCTATGTTCGAGCATCTGCAAAACCTGGTGACCAACCTGAAAAACTACGAGTCTCAGCGACAGGTCTTCTTAGCCGGAACTACAAAAAGTGCTGCGGTTGCTGTGTAACTAATCAAAACGGGCAAGGGCAATATATTGTCATACGTTGCCCTGTTACCGGATGATCAAACTCCAATTCTGATGCGTGCAGCAAAAGGCGCGGTGCCATAGCTTGTGTTTCGTCGTTGCCATATAAATCACAGCCCAAGATAGGGTGACCCAGATATTGACTATGAATGCGAAGCTGGTGAGTGCGGCCTGTTTCTGGCGTAAATAGCAACCGGGTTCGGTCTGGGTTAGTCAGACGTTCCAGCACCTGAAAATGGCTAAGTGCTTTTTGGCCTTGTTCAAAACAGACTTTTAACCGCGGAAACAAGGTTTTGTCTTTGCTGATAGGCGCTTCAATGATGCCGCTATCTTTTTCTATTTGGCCAGCCACTATGCTTTGGTAGCGCTTGATCACAGTGCGGGCTTGAAACTGCTGGCTTAACAAGGCGTTGGTGGTTTTGTCCAAGGCCAGCAGCATAATGCCTGATGTACCCAAGTCGAGTCGGTGGATTAAGCTGATGTGTGGGTAAACTTGGGCTAAACGATAGTGCACTGAGTCGAGGTTCAGCGGGTTTTTACCGGACAGACTTAACAAGCCGCTTGGCTTGTTGATCAGCAGAATATGTTGGTCCTGATACAGCGTTTCAATCGGCTGATGACAGGCAGGGGCCACAAAATTATCTATAACCGTCATCTTCAGTACCTAAGCTAAACAAGGCGCAGAGTGTACTTGAAATCAAAGCTTGCTGCCTTGCTTTAACTTGGTGAAAATAGCCGTTTTCAGCCAGCAAGGGCGTATGACGATGAATTTGGATGAAGCAGAAGATTGGGCCTGGTGTGATGCGCAGTTTGCCGCTATTGAAGCTTATGTAAAAGCGCAGAATATCCCACATGGTGTCATTTGTGACTGGCCTGAATGGTATGCCGCACCTTATGTAGGTTTATGGGCAGTGGAAGATCCGGCTGATCCGGGTTTTGTTGGTCACTGGATATTAGCCGGCGACACAACAGGTGTGCAGCCGCAGCCTGTGGCTTTTGATTATTTAAGTGCAGAAGATGGTGCTGAACCTCGTGAAGCTTTAGCTGCTTTTGCCAAAAAATGGGCTGCTTTGGCAGCTGCTGCAGCTAAAGGCAAAGCCTGGACCGGCAGTCCGGTATTAACAGGCGATTTAGCACAACAAGCAGCGCAGTTAGCACGGCAGGCGGAGCTGTTAAAGCTTTGGGCCAGTGACGATGATGTCTGGGAGTTGGATTAACGGCCTGCTTCTTGTCGGAAAGTCGAAGGTGATACTCCTACCGCCCGCAAAAACTCTTTATTAAAGTTAGATTTGCTGCTGAACCCTGCCTGTTGCATCACTGCAATCACAGGCAGATCCGGTTCAGCCAGCAATAAACGTTTAGCCTCATTGATGCGCTGATCATTCAGATAGACCGAATAACTCTTGCCGTACAGTTGATTAATGGCAGTGGATAACTGGCGGGCTGGCAGTTGTAACTTTTTAGCAGCCTGCGGCAAGGTAATACCAAATTCTTGTTTATACAGCTGCTCGTTGAGCACCAGTTTTTCAAAGCGTTGCATGATGTCGGCCGCACGTTGTTGCTCTTCTGCTGTTAAACCTTTTTGTTCAGGTTGCGAGCCAAGCTGATACATCCATTCGAGCCAGTTGCTGCGATACAAAGCCGCCAGCAAAGTGGCGATACTAAGCGAAAGAAAGGCGCAGGCAGCGAAAAAAAGCGCAACTGAGTCCTGTAGTTTTATGCCAGTTTGAATTTCCTGATCCACCGCAATTTCAGCCGCAATATTAATAAAGGCCATCAGCATCAGACAGGCCAGCCAACTATAGGCAGGCGATGCCAAAGAACCCAAATGTTGCAATGCCTGTTTTCCTTGCCGCATCCGAAGAGCCATCAGCAGGAAATACAATATAAAACTTGCCGTGATGGCAAGGTCTATAGCGCCAGTCAGCTGTGGTGCATTTTTAAGGATCAGAATAACCAGAGCGCCGATAACAAAATGCAGCCCATCGCGCCAGCGCAGTATTGCGTCAGGTTTTTGTACTAAACAAAAGTACAGGTACAACAAAGGTCCCAGCCACATAGCACCTAAAGGTCGTAACAGAGCAAAGGCACCAGCCTGACCATGCAAAATGCTGATCAGCAGAACGCTTTGATGGGCATAAAGTAAAAAGTTTAAGCCTAATATACGTTTGGGCCAGGGGCGAGGTGAGGCCATAAACAGAAACTGTGCTGCCAACAACAGACAAATTAAAGTGTGAGCGAACTGAATAGAGGTAATGTAACTAAGCATCTGATCTGCCTTTTAAATTATGCCTCATCATAGCCTTGGTTAAGGCGACCTGAAACCTGTTTTTTAAGACCTCGATCCTGTTTTGAGTCGAGTAACAGAGCAAAAAAGCACAAAGTTGCTGGTAGTTCATCACAACAGGAAGCTTTTATGCGCCACTCTTTCATTTCTACCAAAAGCCGTTTTGTCAGTCTCAGTGTTTTGAGCTTGCTGATGGCTACTGCAGCTGTGCAGGCCGAGTCTTTGCTGATCCGTAATGTCAGCATTATAAGTGACGGTGTTAGTGGTGATCATCCTCAGGCTTCAACAGCACAGGATGTGCTGATTAATAACGGAAAAATTCAGGCTATTGGCACCAAGCTTGGGCAGGCTGACAAGCAGATTGATGCCAGTGGTAAGTATCTGATCCCAGGCTTGATTGACAGCCATGTGCACTTAGATGGCGTACCGGGTTACAAAGGCCATGACGCAAAAGACGAGTCTATGCTGCAACAAGCCAAAGCCCAGATGCCACGCAGTTACGCCTATTTTGGTTTCACTACTGTGCTGGATTTAACTGGCGATGCGAATTTTATTGCCAACTGGAACAGCGTAGCTGCAGGCCCCAAAGCCTATTTTTGTGCCCCAGTGGTGATCCCTAACGGGTATCCGGCAGTGTTTTTTGGTAAAGAAGGCCAGTTTCAACTGACAGGCAGCCAATATATGTTGTACGACCCGGCTCAGCCTGATGTGTATCCGGCCAGTTTTAACAAGGAAGATCATAGCCCACAGGCTGTGGTGGCTTTAGCCAAACAACAGGGCGCCCGTTGTATCAAGGTATTTTATGAAACAGGTTTTGGTGCACAACGTAACTTACCAGTGCCTTCTGTGACGCTGATGAAAGCTGTAGTTGCAGAGGCCAAGCAGCAAGGCTTACCTGTGTTTTTACATGGCAATTCGCAGGCTGCTTATGAGTTTGCGCTCGACACAAAGGTAAATACGCTAGTGCATGGATTATGGCATCCCCATAAAGGTGCAGAGCCAGAGCATAATCACAGCAAACTGGAGCAGATTGCCGATCAACTGGTGAAAGCCGGGATAGCGGTTCAGCCTACTATTCAGGTGCTCTATGGTGAGCAAGAATTACTGAACCCGGCATTTTTCCAAAACCCACAAGTGCAGCAGGCTATCCCAAAACAGCTGATCCAGTGGTATCAAACCGAAGCTGGGCAGTGGATGAACAGGGAGCTGGCTGGCAACTTTGCGCCAGCACAAAATCCGGCAGAGCTGTATCAGCAGATCAAGCAGGCTTATCAGCAACCTCTGACGACAGTGCGCCAGATGACGGCAGATTTAAACCAAAGAGGAGCTGTGTTGCAGTTTGGCAGCGACACGCCAAGTGGTCCTTTTTATAGCCAGTTTCCTGGCATCAATGGTCGCTGGGAGATGGAACGCTGGCTGGAAACTGGTTTGAGTTTATCTCAGCTGTTCAGCGCCATGACCAGTGGTAATGCCAAAGCTTTAGGCATGGAAAGTCAGATAGGTTTTGTCAAAGCAGGGCTGGATGCCGATTTGTTATTGCTTGGCAGCAACCCGCTGCAGACTGTCACTGCTTATGATCAGATAGAGCTGGTGATCCTCAAAGGTAAACCACTACAACGTACTGAGTTGTCTGCGACTCAACAGCAATAAAAGCCTGCAGCGTTAAGTGTCAGAAACCTAAGGCTGTTGCCACTCTTTCACTAAAGTGGCAATCAGTGTTGCAGCCGGAAGTTCTCGTGCTAAAGCTGCAGCTTGTCCGGCCCATTGCACTGTAAAATCCTCGCTGCCATGTTTAGCTGCGGCAGCAACCAGGGCTTTGGCTGCGTCGTAGGCTATAGGGTAGTCGGGCAGTGGCGGCGCGTTTACTTCGACTTCCTGATAAAAACTATTAGCTAAACCCCTGGCTGGCCGACCTGAGATGACGCTGGTAAAACGGGTTTGACTGGCCAAAGGGCTTTTCAGATTCGCTCTGTATAGCGCATTAGCTGCAGATTCAGGGCAGAGTAAAAAGGCAGTACCAAGTTGCACTGCACTGGCACCTGCTGCCAGCATCTGTTTAATAGCTTTGCCGTGCATAATGCCACCAGCGGCAATCAGAGGTTTAGTAGTGAGCCCGCTCAGTGTTTGCAGCAGCGTTAAAGTATCAAGTTGTGAGTCGGGGTGTTCTGGATTAAACCCCCCTCTGTGGCCACCAGCTTCTATGCCCTGAGCCACTATGGCATCCACGCCAGCAGCTTCAGCCTGCTGTAATTCATCAGGATTAGTCACACAAGCCAAAGTGTAAATACCCGCCTGTTGCAAGGCTTGTACTGTGGTTGTGCCTGGTACACCAAAATGAAAACTAACCACTGCAGGTTTTTCTTCCAGCAGCATTTGTTGTACATCTGTAGCGACCAGAAAACTTAAATAAATCTCCTGCAGTGCTGTAGGTGCCGATGCAGAAAAACGGGCGAAAAAGGGAGCCAGATGCGCCAGCCATTGCTGCTCAACGTCCGATTTAGCAACAGCAGGCTGATGGCAAAATACATTGACGTTAAAGGGGTGGCTGGTAAGCAGCCTGGTGGCGCGGATCATGGCTCTGGCCTGTTCACAGCTACTGGCACCAATAGCGATGGAACCTAAAGCACCGGCATTCGAGACTGCGGCCGCCAGCTCTGGCGTCGAAACACCAGCCATAGGCGCCTGAATAATGGGATAGAGGATGCCTAATCGTTGGCAAAACTCATTGTTCATTTTGTGCTCCCGAGCCTTTGTTCGCACTTACTATAACGGAAAACCCGGGCTAAGTTGTGGCAGATCTGTTTTGTGACTGAAGCAATAATCAGGATTTTGGTGACGGTATTCAGTTGGTTACAGAGGGAGTTCAGGCTTTAGTTACCAGCTGTAATACTAATTCAATCACAGCTTTCAGTTGAGGCTGCTGCATTCTGTGGGGTTGGCAGGAAAACCATAGTTTGACCTGCTGATCGGTTTGGCCAAGTAACTGCACTTCGCCTTTTAGTTCAGCATCCAATGCGCTGTCGGCATGCAATAAACCTATGCCCACAGCACCTGCTATCAGGGCTCTGGTCATCTGTTCCTGATCCACTTTAATGACTTTTTCCGGATAAAATGCATGGCTTGCGAAAAGCCCTGCCGCAGCCCGGCCACAGCAAGTGTCGGATTCTGGTAATACCCAGGTTAACTCTGCCAGTTGTTGCCAGTCGGGTGGAGTGGCTTTATTCACCCAGGCTGGTGGTGCAGCAATATAAATACCATAGCTGTCCACTTCGATATGATGCAGCTCAGGATCTGGCTTGGCACTGGTATAAAATCCGGCGTCGATTTTGCCTTGCGCAAGCGCTTGCTGTATTTCTGCGGAGCTGCCGTATTGCATGCGGATGTCTAACTCTGGGTAAAGTGTTGAAAGCTGATTCAGTAGTTGTCCCAGCAATTTCGCGCTGGATCCTCTGTTGGATCCGAGCCGGACACAACCATGCAATTCGCCTTTTAAGCGTTTGGCATCCAGCAGCAATTCCTTTTGCAGTTGCAGCAGTTGTTCGGCTTTGGTTAATAAGGCCAAACCCTGAGCACTCAGGCTCATGCCTTTGGCCGTGCGGTTAAACAGCTGCAATCCCAGTTCATCCTCCAGCGCTTTAATATGGGCGCTGACAGCAGGCTGGCTTAAAAACAACAGTTCAGAGGCTTTGGTAATACTGCCTTCGGCCGCTACTGTGACAAAGGTTTTTAGCTGATAAATATCCACAGGCAGGCTCCTGAACTGAAAGATTACAGCATACTGAATAAGCGACCAGACAAATACAAGCCAAGGCCAAAAACGCTGTGAGTCAGCAAGCTTTTCAAGCGGGCTTTTGCCGGTGAAGGTGTTTTTGATGCTGCTATGCCGGAACCTAAGGCGGGTTGCATCAGGAAAAAAGGAAACACCAAAGTAGCCACGCCCACCAACAGTGCCAGCCATAGGCTGGGATTTTGCAGCCATAAGCCATCATTAGGTAAAATCAGCAGCAGCGCAAACAAGATGCCAATGACGTAATGACTGACCCAGCCAATCAGGCATTCAGCTTTTTGTGGTGCGGCTTTGCCAATGCTCTGATGCCGGAACAGCCCGGATCTCATATGGCCAATCCAGCGACCGACCAGACAAAAACTCATCGAAGGCACTTTAAACATAGTGCTCAGCAACCAGACCCATAAATCCATCACTAAAGTGGCGCCAGTGCCAATCAGTATGGCGGCAGTCAGTAGATGCAGTTCAATCATGATCTAGTGCTCCCGTCAGACCAGGCCGTTTTGCTTAGGTACACTAATCACCAAACTAACCAGTTTGCGCACCAATGGCGTCACCAACACTATGGTCGGAAAGGCGATCACAAAAGCAGCAGACCAGGCTTTTAACCACAGCAACAGCAGGTCAGTCACCCAACCCAGGTTCAGCGCTGTGATACAAAACGACATCACACCGGACATCAGTAACGACATAAAAAACGAAAATACATAGGGGCTATAGCGGCTTGGGATCATCATCACTATCCAATAATAAGTTAAGGTTTAGATGCCTTTGCAAAGCAAAGCACCGGACAAGGCATAGTCTGCTCTTGCTCTGATTTATGATCCAATTGCATCTTTGGAAGGGAGACCTCAGTTTTCCTGAGGTCTTAAAAGAAGGCTCTGACCGAACAGCCAGAGCCTGTAGTTATAAGTTGCAGTGTTAGCTTAAGGTAAAACCTGCATCCACTACTAAATCCTGACCATAAATGCCGCGCGCAGCATCAGACAGCAGGAATACAATGGCATCTGCCACTGCTGAAGCTTCAAGGAATTGACCTGTTAATAAGCGCTGACAGACTGAAGTTGCTACTGAATTCAGACTGGTTTCATCCAAACCTAAACTGCCCCAAATGGGGGTCGCAGTTGGACCTGGCGACACCAAATTAATGCGGATCCCAGCTTTGGCTAACTCGACCGCCAAAGTACGGGCTTGCGCTTTAAGTGCACTTTTTGACGCTATATAAGCGGCCAGTCCAGGGAAGGTGATGGCAGATAAGAAAGTAGCGATAAAGACCACAGAAGCTTTTGAAGCGAGTTGGTTGCGAAGTGCCGCCAGAGTATTTAAAGCCCCGGCACCATTGACTGCCCATTGCCGGTTAAAAGCTTCGGCATCCAGACTATCACCCAACTGAGCTATACCGGCATTCGGCACCAGATAATCCACAGGGCCAATTTGTTTGGCTAAAGCGGCCAGTTTGTCCAGATCTGCGGCCTGGGTCACATCGCCCTGGCACCAAATCAACTGCTCGCCATAATGAGACAACAGGGGTTCCAGTTCGCCTTTTTTGCGCGACATGGCCAAAACCTTTACCTCTTGATTTAATAAGGCCGAAGTGACGGCTAAACCTATACCTGAACTGCTTCCTGTAACAACGGCAAAACGGCTGTTGGTTGTATTTACTGGCATAAAAATCCTCTTTTGATGTTAGCTAAGACCTCCGTGCTATTACAAAAGTTAGGCCAGTTTTATTTTCTTTATAAATCAATGGTTAATAGATATGGTGAGTTATTTTGACTCTTTTATTTTGTGTCATTAGGACTCATTTGTGTATTTTAATTGGAGGACATGCTCCAACTCAGAGAGGAGTACTGGATAAGATATTGAGCCAGCAGTGCAGAGATTGGCGTCTATTATTCTGGCCCGGGACTTCAGCTATCGGAGAATACACCGGTCTGATTACGGCCCTGAGTTTTGGCCTTATAGAGAACTTGATCTGCGGCTTCGAGCAGTTGTTTTTTATCACTGAACTTTTCAGCGCTGGCCAAACCTATACTGACTGTTAACTGACGTAGTGGCCATTCATAATTGGCTATCACCATTCTTAACTTTTCCAGTGTTTTGTATGCTGATGCTCTGTCTGTGCCTGGTAAAATCAGCACAAATTCCTCGCCACCATAGCGGGCGAAAAAGTCGTAATTTCTGCAGTGTTTTTGGAATAAGTTTGCCACCTTTATTAACGCTTGATCGCCTGCAGCATGACCAAAACTATCGTTAAAGCTTTTAAAATGATCAACGTCAATCAATGCCAGCGTAAAAGACTGACCTGTTCTTTGCCAGCGGGCAAATTCAGTGTCAAATTTCTGATCAAAAGCTCTCCTGTTATTTGCCCCTGTCAGCGCATCGGTCAGACTGGTCAGATGCAGTTGCTCGCTTAATTTTTTCAACTCCAACATTGCGATCACTTGTCTGGAAAGGGCTTGTAAAGAATCAATTTGTCTCTGGTTCAGTTGCTTAGGTTGATAATCGAATACACAAATAGTACCTATGACATAACCTTCCGGGCTAACCAAAGGAGAACCTGCATAAAATCTGTAGCCGGGGCTGTTGACCACCATAGGGTTTGAACTGAATCTGCTGTCTAAAGTCGCATCAGGGACAACCATCACCGCATCCGGTGCTTCCATTGCATAGACGCAAAATGACTCTTTTGCTGCAACGGATGAACCGGAAAGCCCTACTTTTGCAATAAAATTCAGTTCTGCGTCGTCGACCCGCGTCACCATTGCCACAGGAGCATCGCAGATATAACAAGCCAGTTGAGAGATATCCTGCAGGTTCTGGTTGGTTTCGGCTTGTTCTTGTGGTGCAGGTTCAGCCATAGCTGTTGGAGCTACACTAAAGGCCATACACTTCTCCCGTTTTTCTTCGGTATTGTTCTGAGTACCAAAAAATGATTAAGCTGTTGATTTAACTCTAGCATAGCTCTGTCAGACTTGGGAGAAAGATGCTGGATACAGAGGTAAACCTGTGCTGGCCTAAGTGCCGTCTATCCCTTCAGCCCTGATGCTTGTGGCCTTGGGCAAAACACGGCGGATAAAGTCTTTATAAAAACTGAAACAGCAGTTTGTTGATCAAACACTCTTTGCTGCTCTACTTGCTGATTTGATCCGGATCTCCTACCTTGTGCACAGTTTGAATTATTCAGCTTGATAAGCTCAGGTGTAGTTATGTCCGACCATTTTGCACTGCAGCTTCAACAGCACAGCCACTGGTTTGCGGCTTTGTCAGCCAGTCAACAGCAGCAGTTGTTAGCTCATGCCAGACTGGTGCAACTTGGGGCAGGGCAACGTTTATTCAATCGCGGTGATGAGTTTGATGGTATTTATGTGCTGTTGTCCGGCGCTTTGCTGATAGCTGGTGTGCACAGCTCAGGCCGCGAAGCTTTGCTGACTATAGTGGAAGCCGGTGACTGGATAGGTGAAATTGCTTTGTTTGACCGCAAAGCCCGCACTCATGATGCGACCGCCAGTGTGCCTTGTCA
>JAHIWM010000150.1 GCA_018815765.1 Gammaproteobacteria bacterium
AACTCTTGCTATTTAGTGTTGTAGTGCGCGGGACTTTCGGTCAAAAGCTAACCGGTGAAGCCCGGTAAAAATGGAGATTTTATGGCACAACTCAAACTCGAAAAACGCGGCCATACCGCTTTAATTACCATGGCAAATCCTCCTGCCAATACCTGGACCAAAGACACCCTGACGCAATTGCGTGATGCGGTGAAATCTTTGGATCAGGATAAAAATATTTATGCTTTAGTGATCACAGGTGAAGGTGAAAAATTCTTCTCTGCTGGTGCTGATTTAAATTTGTTTGCCTCTGGTGACAAAGCTGTTGCTGCTGATATGTCTGCCATATTTGGTGAAGCTTTTGAAACCTTAACGGCGTTTCGTGGAGTCTCTATTGCTGCGATCAATGGTTATGCCATGGGCGGTGGCCTCGAAGTGGCTTTAGCTTGTGATATCCGTATTGCTGAAACTCAGGCGCAAATGGCTTTACCTGAAACCAAAGTCGGTTTATTACCTTGCGCAGGCGGCACTCAGAATCTGGCGATTTTAGTTGGCGAAGGCTGGGCTAAACGAATGATCTTGTGTGGGGAACGAATTGGCGCTGACAAAGCCTTACAAATAGGTTTAGTCGAAGAAGTTGTGGGCACAGGTATGGCGCTGGAAGCTGCTTTACTGCTGGCTGATAAAGTTGCAGAACAAAGCCCGCCTGCAGTGGCTGCCTGTAAACAACTGATCCAAAAAGGTCGCAGCGCGCCAGTACAAACTGCCTTGCCGTTAGAGCGCGAGCTGTTTGTGAAGTTATTTGATACTCAGGATCAGGTCGAAGGGGTGCAGGCCTTTTTGCAAAAACGTAAAGCCAGCTGGGTGAATGGATAAAGCTTGATGACAGGATCGAACACAATGACAGAACAAGCTATAACTGAACAAGCTCTGCAGCAGGACGTTGTGCTGTTTGAAGAAATCGCCTGTGTCGGCGGAAAAATTATTGGTATCGCCACTTTAAACTCAGAAAAGTCGCTGAATGCCCTGAGTTTGCCTATGGTTGAGCTGTTGCTTCCACAAATGCAGCAATGGAAAAGCGATAACAATATAGCCTTGGTTGTACTGCAGGGGACCGGCGATAAAGCCTTTTGCGCCGGCGGGGATATCCGCGATTTATATCAGGCGATGAAAGCTGCACCCGATACTTATCAGCCTTATGTCGAAGACTTTTTCACTAAAGAATACAATCTTGATTATTTAATCCATACCTTTGACAAGCCTGTACTGGTCTGGGGCAATGGCATAGTGATGGGCGGCGGTTTAGGCCTGATGGCGGGTGCTTCGCATCGTATCGTTACTGCGACCAGTCGTATAGCGATGCCAGAGATGGCCATAGGTTTGTATCCTGATGTCGGTGGCAGCTGGTTTTTAAACCGTATGCCGGAAGGTTGTGGTTTATTTCTGGGCTTAACTGGCGCATCCATCAATTCAGCCGATGCCAAATTGATCGATTTAGCTGACCATTTCTTAACCCACGATAAAAAAGCCGCTGTGCTGGATAAATTAACCCAGGTGAAATGGGGTAATACCATAGCGCTGAATCATCAAAAGCTGACTGACTTATTACTCGGCATGGAAGACATGTGCCGCAGTCAGATGCCACCAAGTCAAATTCGTTTACATCAGGCTTCTATTAGTGCTGTAGGTCGTGCTACCTCGTTGCAACAGGCGGTTGAGCTTATTCAGGCTATGCCCAACGAAGATGTATGGCTAACCAAAGCCAAAGCTTCGTTGCAGTACGGCAGCCCTGTGACCGCTCATATTGTGTATCGCTTATTACAACTGGGCCAAAGCAAAATTCTGGCGGACTCGTTCCGGCTGGAGCTGGGTTTAAGTGTGCAGTGCGGCAAACTGGGGGAATTTACTGAAGGGGTGCGGGCACTGTTGATTGATAAAGACCAAAAGCCCAACTGGCGTTACAAAACTGTGTCTGACGTGCCTGCTGATGTGATTAATCAGCTGTTTCATTCCCCTTGGGCCGCCGACTTACATCCATTACAACATTTAGGTTCATTGGAGCATTAATATGAACGCTACTATTCAAACAACGGTTGCATTTATTGGTTTAGGCAATATGGGCGGCCCAATGGCCAGCAATGTATTAAAAGCAGGTTTTAAGGTGCAGGCTTTTGATTTGTCCGAAACCGCTTTAGAACAACTGGCCTTAGAAGGGGCCAAAGCCTGTGCTTCTGCCGCCGAAGCGGCCACAGGGGCAGATTTTGTGATTTCTATGCTGCCTGCGGGTAAACATGTCGCTATGGTATACACAGGCGAGACGGGCATAGCTTCAGTGATAGGCAAAGATACGCTGGTGATTGATTGCTCTACTATTGACGCCACCACAGCCCGCAAAGTTGGTGCTGAACTGGCAGGGCAGGGTATAGCTTTTATCGATGCGCCTGTATCAGGTGGAGTAGGAGGCGCTAAAGCCGGCACTCTGACCTTTATCGTCGGTGGTTCAGAGCAAAACTTTAACCGCGCCGAACCTGTATTGTCTGTTATGGGCAAAAACCTGTTTCATGCCGGCGATGTAGGCGCAGGTCAGGTCGCGAAAATTTGCAACAATATGCTGTTGTCTGTGTTAATGCTTGGCACCAGCGAAGCGCTGCAAATGGGCATAGATAATGGTCTGGATCCGAAAGTTTTATCCGATATTATGCTGAAAAGCTCTGGCCGCAACTGGACTTTAGAGTTGTATAATCCATGTCCTGATGTGATGCCTAATGTACCGTCGAGCAATGGTTATCAGGGCGGCTTTATGGTGGATTTAATGGCAAAAGATTTGTCTTTAGCCACAGAAACCGCACTGTCCAGTCAGTCCAGTACACCTATGGGCACTTTAGCCCGTAGCCTCTATGTAGCGCATCAGCGTCAGGGCCACGGCAAAGAAGATTTCTCCGGTATTTTTAAGATGTTTGCCAAAAAGAACTAAGAATTCTGCGGCTAGCCGTTTTTGCAGGTAATAAGATAATGAATTTAAAAGACAAAATTATAGTAGTGACAGGTGGTGCTCAGGGCCTGGGTTTAGAAATGGCCCGTATGTTGTCTGCTGAAGGTGCTCATTTAGCATTGCTGGATATGAATGCAGAACAATTAAACGCAGCTCAGGCCGAGTTGTCGTCCACTGGTGTGACAGTACGTACTTATGCCTGTAACGTTGCCAATGAAGAAAGTGTCGAAACCACCTTTGCTGCTATTGCAGCTGATTTTGGTGCTATCGATGGCCTGATCAACAACGCCGGTATTTTGCGTGACGGTTTATTGCTGAAATTTAAAGACGGTGAGCTGGTCAGCAAAATGTCGCATCAACAGTTTCAGTCTGTGATTGATGTGAATTTAACAGGCGTGTTTTTATGTGGCCGTGAAGCGGCGGCTTTAATGGTGAAATCAGGCCGTAAAGGTGTGATTATCAATATGTCGAGCGTAGCCCGCTCAGGCAATATGGGCCAGACCAACTATGCAGCCTCCAAAGCCGGTGTTGTCGCTATGACTGTGACCTGGGCTCGTGAATTAGGCCGTTACGGTATCCGTGTTGGTGCTATAGCACCAGGTGTGATCCGCACTGCTATGACAGATGCGATGAAACCTGAAGCCCGTGATCGTTTAGTGGCCATGAAGCCGGTAGGGCGTTTAGGCGAAGCAACAGAAATTGCTCATACGGCCAAATACATCTTTGAAAATGACTTCTTTACCGGTCGTGTCGTTGAAGTGGATGGCGGTATTAGTATGTAATCAAAATTGGGGTCAGATCACATTGTTAACTGTTAACAATGTGATCTGACCCCATTTTCAGTTTTTACAGGAACCTTTCTGATGAAACTTATGCTTTTTCTGTTGTTGCTTGTTCTTTCCGCTTTTTCCTCTGCACAGCAACTGGATACTCCCAATTACAAAGTCGAAATTAAAGAGCTTTGCCCTGAAGGCGAAGTGCAATGCCAACAGGTGCTGTACAAAGGCACTTCTAAAGTATCGGGCGCCAGCATCGAATTAAAAGGCACGGCCTGGCATAGCCTTTGTGCTGATGGGGTCACGCCATGCCGCTTTTTAGGCTATCAGTTCAAGAATGGCCGTATTCGTTATTTGGTGCATGAGTCGGGGTTGTTACAGGTGATTGGTAGCTCAGGCAAAGTAGTGCTGGAAGAGCAGGGAGTCTGGGACTATCAACAAGGTAGTCAAAAAGAGGAGCCAGACCACAGCACTAAAACAGAAGTAGAGGCGAAACCATGAAACCTCTCGATGCCGGCACTTTACAACTGCGTTTGCTGACTGAAACCGACTGGCTTTTATTCCTCGAGTTGCATCGCCATGAACAAGTGCTGCAGTATGTGGCAGATCCTTTATCTGAAGCACAAATTCGTCAGCGTTTTGATGAACGGTTACAACCCTGGCAAGCCGGTGATCTGCATTGGCTGAGTCTGGTGGTTGTTGAAAAGCAAAGTGGCGCTGCGACGGGTGTCTGTGGTTTTCATTGCTTGGATCTAGATGTCGATGTGCCTTTAACTGCCGAAGTGGGTTATCTGTTTTTACCAGAATTTTTTGGCAAAGGTTATGCCACTTTGGCATTAAAAGCCTGCCTGGATTATGGAACTAGACTAGGTATAAAACAGTGGCAGGCCGTGGTCACCGAAGGCAATGTGGGTTCAGGCCGAGTGCTGGAAAAATGTGGTTTTAATCTGATTGAACGCCAGCACAATGGCTATCGGATAGGCGATAAATTTTTCGCCGATTTAATTTACAAAAAAACAGCTTAAAAATGACGACACAGGAGTAGCAGCGTGATCCCAGTTGAATTTATTTTGTTGCTACTGAGCCCGGTTTTTTTCATCTTTATTGCCTTTGAATGGCTCTATAGCGAAAAACGCGGTAGGGCCTTGTACCAATGGCGTGATACCGCAGCTAACTTTGGTTTAGCTGCTTTGCATCAGGCTGGCGATTTTATTGCTTTGCTGGTGCTGTTGCCGCTGATGTTATGGTTATCACAGTTCGCCTTGTTTTCTATTGAGTTTTCAGTACTGAATTTGTTTTTGCTTTTTATCGCTCAGGACTTTTTGTACTACTGGTTTCACCGCTGCTCGCACAGAGTTCGCTGGTTATGGGCTTCTCATGTGGCGCACCACAGCTCACGTTTAATGAATTTCAGTACGGCCTTTCGCCAGTCCTTAACTTACCCGATTTCTGGTATGTGGTTGTTTTGGTTGCCGCTGGTGTTGCTGGGTTTTGAGGTTCAACTGGTGCTGGCCGTTGTTGCCATAAATTTAGCTTTTCAGTTTTTTGTCCATACCCAGTCCGGTAAACACTGGGGCATTTTGGGTTGGGTGTTAAATACGCCAGCCTGGCATAGGGTGCATCATGCCTGCAACCCTCAGTATATAGACCGCAACTATGCCGGGGTTCTGATTATCTGGGATAGGCTTTTTGGTACTTTTGTACCTGAAGATGAGGCCTGTCGTTATGGTATTACCGACGATTTTCAGTCGAATAATCCCATTACTATTACCTTTTATGAATGGCGAAAAATAACTGTGTTATGGCCTCAGCTCAAAGGCTGGCGTAATAAACATAAACTACTGTTTGGTCCGCCTGAGGCCTTTTCTGAATGTGGTGTATCGAACAACAAAAAGCAACCAAAGGAGTTGGAAGGCCATGATTAAACTGCTACTCAAATTAGTTGTGCTAGTGGCTGTGTTGTTTTTTGCCATTTGGAAACTGTCTTCCAGTGTGCAGTTTCAGCTGTTTGGTGAGCTGGTTCACAAAGTGGATACAGAACAAAAGCTGGTGGCTTTAACTTTTGATGACGGCCCAACCCCACATTACACCGCAGATATTTTGCAGCTGTTAGAGTTGTATCAGGTCAAAGCTACCTTTTTTGTCACAGGTGCAGAAACCCAGCGTTATATGACGCAGGCCAAACAAATTGTTGCGGCAGGTCATCAGCTTGGCAATCACAGCTGGTCTCATCCGCGTATGGTATTTATGTCATTAGATGACATCGGCCGCGAAATTGAAGGTACGGATCAACAAATCCGGGCTGCTGGTTTTGAAGGCGAGATTTTATTCCGTCCACCTTATGGTAAAAAATTGGTGCTGTTGCCCTGGTATCTGGCAAACACCAACAGAACCAGCATTATGTGGGATATAGCACCAGAGACCTTTGACGAGGACTCCGAAGATCCACAGACTATGGCCACAGAGGTGCTGGAGCAGGTAGAACCCGGCTCCATTGTATTACTGCATTTAATGTACAAAAACCGCGAAGCATCGCGCGCGGCTTTGCCTCTTATTCTCAAAGGTTTAAAAGAAAAAGGTTATCGCATGGTCACCTTGTCTGAACTGTTGGCAGCGCAATAACCTATGCTAATTCTGCGTCAGATTAGTTTTGCGCGGCCTGAACCTGAAATTTCTGCCCGCCAATTTGCAGTAATGGCCATTGCGGAGGAACAGCTTTTAACTCCAATGTCTCAAGTTGTGGCTCTGCTTGAGGGGCAGATTTAACGTCGGAAAACAGTTGGTTCACTACTGAACGCTGCCACTTTTCGCCTTTTAAACTAAACAACACCGCATCAATAGAGTTATGGGCATAGGTCAAAAGCACATAGTCCTGTACCCCATCCGTATTTAAGTCGATAGGGCGTAAATGGTACTGGCTGATATAACTTAACTGCCAGCGCTGGTCTTTTTGCCAATCTGCTAAGGCTTGTTTTAATGCCGGAGGCAGAATGACATCATCCGGTAACTTCAAAGCCACCAGCAATTGCTGCAGTTGGTCCTTGCTGTTTTGCTCCGTGGTTTCGTTATGTATATCTTTGCGATACAGAGCATCAATACGCAGGGCCAAAGCCGGGTTTGTTTCACCATGTTGAGCCTTTAATTGCTGCAAGGCGTCGTAACCTGGTTTGGCGAGATCGTGACGGAAATAGTGAAGATCAAAATCTGCCAAAAGAGTTCTGCCATCTTCAAGCCGCGCCAGTTGGCTTTGTACTGTGATTTTTCGAAAATCTATCAAAGGGGAGTTCACCAGCATCATCACGGCCAGCAACACCAATCCCATTCGAACATTGATCCAACTTAAATGCTGTAGCCACAAATCACGTTTCTTCAGAATACCCCAGAGGTAACCTACAGAAAATAACGCCAGTATTGCCCATAACACCAAGCCCCAGCAGCGACTGACACTCCAGCCATATTGTTCTACCCGCAGCATCAGGCCATAACAGGCGATCAGGCTATAGACAGGTAATAAGGCCACAGCTGCATAAATGGCTCTGTGTAACCAGAGTGGGTAAGGGCGGCTATCGGCGTCGGCCTGATAAACGGCATTAAGGAAAAACAGCATCAATGCCTGCAGGCATAAAATCAGTAAACTACCGTGCCCTGTTTTCCACAGCGGTGTTAAACCGGTAAAAGGCAAAGCCAGCATAAAGAGCACGGAAACCAGAGCCAGGATCACCAGTAAAAACTTCATCAGCGCCTGCTGAATACGGGTAATAGTGTCAATGACCCCAGCCTGATTGCGGAAAATAATAATGCCAAAAGCAAAGGCTAGACTGAGCGTAGGGTAGTAAAACCATTGTTTTGCAAATAAATCGTCAAAAAAGTCGATTTGGATCACTTTAAACAACGCCGCCCAAAGCATTAATACTGCCCACAAGGCAAGGGTGAAAAGTAAGGATAAGCCCAGGGTTAAAAAATTACGCCATGAATACAGGAACAGCGTGCTGTAGCTCAGAGCGGAGCCAGAACTCAGTTGTTGGATATACAACAAGGCTTTAAAGCTAGCGAGCAGCATGGAGAAAATAAAGGCAAAGAGCACAGGCTGGTAGCTGATTTGTTCCAGTGGTATTGCTTGTAAACCGGTATAAAAACCCAAAACAGCAGCAACAAGTGCAAAAGCACCTAAGCGCAGGGCTAATTTAAGCTCAAGTCCTTTTTCCAGTGATAGTAATAAAGTCACTGGTGCCACGACAACCAGGGTATAAAAACAAAATAACCACTGCGGCTGGTTGGATGGCCAAAAATCAAAGCTGATCGATTGATGCAAAAGATAAAGTGACAAGCCCTGCACTAAAGCAAGCAGCAGCATAATAGGTATTGGCAACTGGTGTTGGTTTGACATAAATCGTCCCTGAAGTTAGGCGCAAAGGGCTGAGTGCGCCGAGGTTAGTTTAGCCTGTTGTTATTTTGAATAAATTTGAACAAATACTGCGTCAGATCCCGCCCGGCTAAAGGTTGAAAAATAGATGAATTGCGTCATAGTGTACAGAGTAAAACACAGAAACAAGGGATCATTATGCTTTATCAGGGCAGTTGTCATTGTGGGGCTGTAGCTTATCAGGTGGAAGCAGAGATCAGCTCTGCCTTAAGCTGTAACTGTTCGATTTGCAGCAGAAAAGGTTATTTGTTGAGCTTTGTGCCAGGCAGCAATCTGACTATGCTTAAAGCCGACCAGCCACTCACCACTTATACCTTTAATACTCATAAAATCAAGCACCAGACTTGTCCTGTCTGCGGTTGTTCACCTTTTGCTTTAGGTACAGATCCTGAAGGCAATGAAGTGGCCGCCATTAATCTGCGCTGTTTAGAGGGTATAGATTTGGATGCCTTAGAGATACACAAGCATGACGGAAAACATAGCTAGACAAGGTTAAGGCTTCAAAACTAAGAGTCAAGGGCCTGGTTCGGCCCTTCTGTCTGGTGTGAGAGTGTTTAAATCACTGCTTTTTAACAAATTCAGACTTGAGCTTCATCGCGCCAAACCCATCAATTTTACAGTCGATATCATGATCGCCTTCGACAAGACGTATGCCTTTGACCTTGGTGCCAATTTTGACTACCAAAGAAGAGCCTTTGACTTTTAAGTCTTTAATGACCGTCACTGTGTCGCCATCCTGCAATACATTACCGGCTGAATCACGGATCACTTTATCGCCTTCAGCTGCATCTGTGCTGGTGCTTGCTGACCATTCATGGCCACATTCAGGGCAGATCAGCAGGTTATTATCTTCGTAGGCGTATGCAGAGCTGCATTGTGGGCAGGCGGGTAACTGGCTCATGGTGTTCCTGATTAATTGCTGTAGGGCTTGAAAAGGTCGGCATTGTAGCCGAAAGGCCTTACTTTTTACAGGGTTTTACAAGGCTTTAGAGCAATAAGTCTGTTTCAATAGGCCGCCACACCGCACAGCTTTGTTGCAAGGATTGAGCAGTTAAACCTGGCACGCTATACACCACAGTATCGACACCATGTTGTTTGTAGACAGCCTGCAACAGTAAATCAAAATCGCCATCGCCAGAGAGCAAAACCACAGTATCGACTTCGGCAGCTAAGGTCAAAACATCAATAGTAATACCGACATCCCAGTCTCCTTTGGCTGAGCCATCGGCGCGCTGAATAAAAGGTTTGAGTTTCACTTCAAAGCCTATATGGCGCAAAGCATCCTGAAATTTAATCTGCTGATCATCTTTTTTATCAATAGCATAAGCGTAGGCGTAGCTAATCTCGCCACGAAGCTGCAACAGTTGCCAGAACTTACGGTAGTTAAAGGAGCGGCCATAGGCCTGCTTGGTGGTGTAGTAGATGTTTTGTACATCAACAAAAACTGCGATTTTTTCCATAGAAATCTAAGCCAAAATGAAGACTGGCTGGACTATAACATGACATCTGATTGAAACCGCGAAAGAAAATCAGCCAGTTGAGCTTTGTGTCTGTTAAAATGTTCGCAACTTGACTGGAGCGCTTTGCGAATTTTTTTATGAACAACAATGATGTGTTACGCCGTTTACGTTACGCCTTTGATTTTGGCGATCAACAAATGATGAACTTATTTGCCCATGCCGGTTTAACCGCCAGCAGAGCCCAGGTCAGTGACTGGTTGAAAAAAGACGAAGACGAAGCCTTCCTGGCCTGTGATGACGTGACCTTAGCTACTTTTTTAAATGGCCTGATCATTGAAAAACGTGGCCGTAAAGATGGTGAACAGCCTGTAGCGGAAAGCCGTTTAAACAACAACATTATTTTCCGTAAGTTAAAAATTGCACTGGATTTAAAAGACGATGACATAGTGCAAATGATGACGGATATTGGCTTTCGTATCAGTAAACCTGAATTAAGTGCATTTTTCCGCCGTGCTGATCACCACCATTTCCGTCAGTGTCAGGATCAAATTCTGCGTAATTTTATTAAAGCCGTGCAGATCAAATATCGAGAAAGCTCTGAAGATTAAGCTGGATAAAAGGATGCAAGGCATGGAAGCGCCGCTGTACTTTTTTAAAGTCTTTACCCAAGACAAGCAAAGCGGCAACCCTGCAGCCTGCGCTTTGCTCAACGATTGGCCTGATGCTGATCTGTTACAGCATATTGCTGATCAGGCTAATCAGGTGGTAACCGCTTTTGTCGTGCCTGTTGCGGATAGTCCTTCTCAGTACCACATTCGCTGGTTTTCCCGTACACAAGAAATCAACTTATGTGGTCATGGTACTTTAGCTGCGGCAGCTTTAGTGCGTCAGTTAAAAGGTGAGGGCAGTTATAGCTTTTTAAGTGAGTATGGTGAGTTAACAGTACAAGCCCAGGCTCAATCTTTACAAATGAGTTTGCCGCAGTGGTATTCTGATGTTGAAACTTCCGTTGAATTGCCCGCAGCTTTATTGGCCTGTCAGCCTATTGATTCTTTTCAAACCCGCGATTTAGTGCTGGTGCTGGCAGATGAACATGCAGTACGACAGTTTCAGCCTGATGATGAGCTGATACGTCAGTTGCCTCAGCATGCGTTAATAGTTACCGCTTTCTGCGCTCCCGGTACTTATGTACTGCGTTATTTTGCTCCAACTATTGGTATTGCCGAAGATATTGCCACAGGTTCAGCTCAATGTTCTCTGGCACCTTATTGGTTTGCGAAAACCGGTCATACAGAGTTTAAAGTGCAACAACTGAGTGCAACTCCGGCCGGTTTTTCAGTCGCCATAAAGGCTCAACAACTGCAACTGAATACTCAGGCTGTGAATTTGCCGCATCTGACCAGAACTATTGCAACAATTACTTAACAGCCAGTCCAAAATCCAGTAGGCTGGTGCTCTATCACATTTCTGGCAGGTCGTGTTTTATGTCTGATTCAACTTTATCCGTTCAGCCCTCCCTACAAAATGCCCATGGCCAGTGTTTATGTGGCAAAGTAAAAGTCAAAGCTGTGCAGCTGACATTGATGGCAGGAGCTTGTCATTGTCAGTATTGTCAGAAATGGGGCGGTGGTCCGCTTTTGACTCTGGATGCAGGCACAGAAGTTAAGCTGGATGGCGCTTGTTTCATCTCGACCTTTAATTCGTCTGACTGGGCAGAGCGGGGCTTTTGCAACAACTGCGGTACTCATTTATTTTACCGGCTGAAACAAAATGGCCAGTATTTTATCCCTGTAGGTTTATTTGACCAGTTAAAAGATGTGGTGCTCGATCATCAGATTTTTATTGAACAAAAACCGGCCTGGTACTGTTTTGCCAACCAAACTAAACAACTGACCGGAGCTGAAGTTTTTGCTTTGTTTAGTGCGGAATAAAAGTTGCCAGCGAAGCAGGCTAGTAGAAGTTTGTCTGGATCCTGACTGGCAATAAGCTTAGAAAGGCGCACTTCAAAGTGTAGTGAGTTCAGTTTAAGCATAAACAAAAGTATAGTTGTTAAGTCCTTGTTTAGATTTGATTCTTATACTAGAGCGTCTTAACCTTCAGGGTGCATCAACCCCTGATGCAGCGGGATAACTTTTGGCTACGGGAGTGGGCGTGAATAAAGGACACCAAGTATCAAAACTGACGGTCATGTTGCTGCTGAGTTCAACAAGCGCAGCAGTTTCAGCTCAGGATGTGAGTGTTTGTCAGGGCACCATGGATAACAAAGCACGTTTAGCTTGCTATGACCGTATCTTTGGGACTACATCGACGGTATTGACTGAAACTGAAAACACAACACAAACAGCTGTGGAGGCTGATGTAGAAGTAAAACCTCAGGCTGCAGCAGAAACTGAAGTGGTGGCAGAGCCTGTGGCTGTAGCGACCGTGATGCAAAAATACTGGGAGTTAACTCCAGAAGAAAAACGCGATCGTTTTGTATTTCGCACCTATCAGCCTAACTTCTTTTTACCTGCTCACATCACCTCCAATATTAATAAAGCGCCACAAAGTCCAACCCGGGGTCAGGCTGAAGAGAGCGAAAACTACAAGCAGATGGAAAGTAAGCTACAAATTTCGTTACGGGCCAAACTGATGACTGAGTTTCTGTTACCTGGTGCCGATTTATGGTTTGCTTTTAGTCAGCGCTCTATGTGGCAATTATGGAACAAACAGGATTCTGCACCATTTCGTAATACCGATTATCAACCTGAACTGATTTATGTCGTGCCTGTGGCTGAGCAGTGGGGCGATTTACCCGGCGAATGGCAAGTTCGTATGCTGCAGTTTGGTATAGCTCACCAGTCTAATGGCCAGCCAAAACCTTTGTCGCGCAGTTGGAATAAGGTCTATGCCGGATTAGCAGTGGATAAAGGCGAGTTTGGTCTGAACTGGCGTTACAATCAGCGTATTTCCGAAAACGGTGATGAAGACGATAATCCGGATTTAATCGACTATATCGGCAGCCATGAAATCAGTGCCAACTGGTTACCTGGTGATGCAACAGCACAGCTTACCTGGCGAAATGATTTTTCGTATTTAAGCCGTGGCTCCTGGCAGTTGGATCTGACCTATCCGGTTGACAGCAGTAAGCTGGATGGTTTGCGCTGGCATTTGCAGATGTTTTCTGGTTACGGTGAAACCCTGCTGGATTACAACTTTCGCCAAAACAGCATAGGCTTGGGTGTGATGTTATTTAACTTCTGACAGACACCGGACATCATTCAAAACAATAAGCCCGCGTTAGCGGGCTTTGCTTAGAAATTCAGGTGTTTTGCGGGCCTGAAGTTTTTTCTCCAAAAAGGTGGCTGTGCTGATCAGCTTTTGCTCTGACCAGGGTAAACCTATCAGACTTAAGCCAAGAGGTAAGTCAGAGTCAAAGCCGCCTGGTAAACTCAGGTTGGGGTACCCCGCTACTGCAGCAGCAGTGGAAGTACCAAAGTTAAAGCTATCACCTTTAACGTGATCAATAGGCCAGGAAGGGCCGTAGGTAGGGATCAGGATCAGATCGGCTTTTGCTTGTTTTAAATACTGATCCAACAGCTGCTCTGCCAAGGTTCTGCTGTTAGTTAAGGCTTGCTGATAGCTGGCCTGCTCTTTAACTAAATCCATGGCTGCCGCTTGCTGTAAATAGTCCTGCCCATAAAAAGCCAGCGCTTCTTTGCCTTTGGCCTGATTAAAATCAACCAGCTTTTGTATGGTATTCACTGATTCTGGTGCCTGATAGTCCTTCAGCCAGCGTGCTAAATCACGACCAAATTCGTATACCAGTACTTTGAGCTCGTCGCGGTATAATTCGTCCGCCAGTTTCCAGCTTTGCACCGTCTGAACCTGAACCCCAGCCACCAGTAACGCGGCCTCAGTTTTATCCAACATCAGTTTTATAGCCGGGTAGTCTTTATCAAAAGCCCGTACCAGCACTACTTTTTTAGGTAACCAGGCTTTTGCCTGCAGTGGGCCGGTTTTTTGTTGTGCTTCAGGTGTTTGCAGTACTTCAAGCAATGTGGCTGCATCAGCTACAGTTCTGGCCATAGGCCCGGCAATATCCTGCGCATCAGCAATAGGAATAATGCCCTGACCTGGCACTGAGCCCCGGGTCGGTTTTATACCGACCACTGCATTCATAGATGCAGGGCAGACAATAGAACCGTCGGTTTCAGTACCTACGGCCAATAAGGTTAAATCGGCAGCAACTGCTACACCTGAGCCAGAACTGGAACCACAAGGACTGTGCGTTAATACATAAGGATTTTTGGTTTGCCCACCTAACGCAGACCAACCACTGGCTGAACCTTCACCACGAAAATTGGCCCACTCTGATAAGTTAGCTTTGGCCAGAATCACTGCACCTGCTGCACGTAATTGCGCCACCAATGCTGCATCTGTGCTGGTTTTAAAGTCTTTTAATGCCAGAGCCCCTGCTGTAGTTGGAAGTGTATCTGCAGTGGCGATATTGGCTTTTAATACCACTGGCATGCCATGTAAAGCAGAGCGAATTTTTCCGGCTTTGCGTTCGGCATCCATAGCAGCGGCTTGCTGCAAGGCATCAGGGTTAATATCCACTATGGCGTTTAGCTCTGGTCCTGCATCGTCCACAGCGCTTATTTGCTGTAAATAATACTGAGTTAATTCAACAGAGCTTAATTGCTGTTGCTGTATCAGCCTGGTTGCCTGTTCCACTGTGATTTCCTGAAGTGGTACAGCAGCATGGCCCACTGAGCAGAACATCAGCAGGCTTAACAAAGATAAGCGCATAGCTTTTCCTTTATATGATTGTTTTCTGAACTAACAATCAGTTAAAGCTAGTGCTGTTGCAACAGATCTGAGTCAAAACAACAAATTAGCAGGTCTGAACTTGCCTTTGTTCAGCGAACTAAGGTAAAACGGCGAATGAGCATAAATGACAGGGCTGGCCATTGTGATATCCGGACAACATAAAGCGTTAACAGAGCAACTGATTGCACTGGAATTACAGTTACAGCAACCCGAAACCAGACGCAGTAAAGCGCTGTTAAATCTGTTGATCGCCAAGGATTTTGAAGAGATTGCATCATC
>JAHIWM010000151.1 GCA_018815765.1 Gammaproteobacteria bacterium
AAAGGCCAAAGGATGGGCAGAATAATCAGGTGGTTCATGACGAAGCCCCTTGTCGGGTATTTTTCGCTAGCGGTAATTTACCGTCCACATGATCATTGCCTAAATCAGCCCGGGCGCGGATCGACAGCACCACCAAAAAAGCGGTCATCGCAAAACCAATGACAATAGCAGTTAAGACTAAAGCCTGCGGCAAAGGGTCGGCATAGTCTTCCGTCGCTTTAAGCACGGCGCCAGCACCCATTTTTAAACCACCACTGGCAAAAATGAATAAATTAACAGCGTAAGACAACATGGTCAGCCCCAGCATCACAGCAAAAGTTCTAGCCCGTAAAATCAAAAATACCGCACTGCAGGTTAAAACCCCTATGATGATTGCAACCAGTAATTCCATTAGTTTTGCCCCTCATGCACAGGTCTGTGATCTGTAGTCATTTTGCCCAGATTAGCCAGTATCATTAAGGTTGAACCTACTACTGTCAGATAAACACCTAAATCAAAAGCGATAGCACTGGCCAGCTCTATTTCACCTAAAAGCGGCAGTTGGAAATAGTCAAACCAGGAGGTTAAAAAAGGTCGTTCAAACAGCCAACTGGCAGCACCTGTCAGGGCGGAAATCAGCACACCGGCTGCAACAAGCCTGTGGTATTCCAGAGTCAGTCGCTGTTTTACCCAATCCACTCCCTGAGCTACATACTGCAGAATAATAGCGATAGCCGTAATCAAACCCGCCACAAATCCTCCACCAGGTAAGTTATGACCGCGGAAAAAGATATACACCGATACCAGCAGCGCCAGAGGCAATAAGGCCTGTGACACTACGGCCAGCAGCATAGGGTGTTTATCCAGCGCCCATTGCCTTCCTTCTGCATCTGAGCTGGGTTTAAACAGCGGCAAGCGGGTTAACAACTTAAAGATCCCTAAAGCAGCGATACCCAATACAGTAATTTCACCTAAGGTATCAAAACCGCGGAAGTCGACCAGAATCACGTTGACAACGTTATAGCCACCACCACCGCTTTTTGCGTTAGCGAGAAAAAAGTCGGAGATCCGCTGCTGTGGTTCCAACATCATGGCATAACTTAAGCTGCCAATCACCACACCACAAACAGAGGCTATAGCACCATCGCGGATCAGTCGGCCAGCATTGGAGGCTCTGCTGATTTTATGCGGCAGAAAAAACAGCGCCAACATCAGCAGCACTATAGTGACGACTTCAACAGACAACTGAGTTAATGCCAAATCCGGTGCTGAAAATCGTACAAAAATCAGCGTCACAACCAGACCGACGATAGAAATCATCACCAAGGCCAATAAACGCTGGCGTTGGCACAATACAGTAGCAAAAGCGGCGATGATGGCGACCAGCATGGCAGTTAGCATCAACCCATCAACAGGTTGCATGGCTTTATGCTGAGTGAACTGGCCCATTTGCTGCAACGGCCAAATCAGCAGCACCACGACGATCAAAAACATCCACAATAAATAGCGTTGTAACTCAGAAGATTCAAACTTCTGGTGCCATTTTTGCGCAGAACTCAGTACAGCTTTGATTTTTTGCTCAAACAATAGCAAGGGGTTCAGCTCTGGCAACTCAGCCTGAAAACGAAACAGGTGTTTGCGGTTCAGATACAACAAAATACCTAACGTCAGCGCCATCACACTCATCATCAGCGGCAAGTTCACCCCATGCCAAATCGACAAACTGTATTCAGGTAAAGGACCGCCCAGAGCGGCACTGGATGCAACGGCCAGTAAGTCCCCCACTATGTATTGCGGTGCCAGGCCTACCAGAATACAAAGCGCTACTAAAATTTCGACCGGCACCCGCATATAACGGGGTGGTTCATGCGGAGTGCGTGGCAAGCCCTTCGGCTGACCGTTAAAAAATACGTCATGAATAAAACGAGCTGAATAAGCCACAGATAAAGTTGCGGCTAATGTAGCCAGCACAGGGATCAGCCAGGACAAAGCGCCTAATACGTCCTGATGCAAAGTTTCCGCAAAAAACATCTCTTTGGACAAGAAGCCATTGAGTAAAGGCACACCAGCCATAGAGGCTGATGCCACCATAGCTAGCGTGGCTGTGACCGGCATAAATTGCCAGAGGCCGTTCAGTTTTCGCATATCCCGCGAACCTGATTCATGGTCAATAATACCGGCAGCCATAAACAACGAAGCCTTAAAAATGGCGTGGTTAATAATATGGAAAATTGCAGCTACCGTCGCCAAGTCAGTGTCCAAACCCAGCAACAGTGTAATTAAACCTAAATGACTAATAGTGGAATAGGCCAGCAGGCCTTTTAAATCGTGCTGGAACAACGCCAGATAAGCACCGACCAGCAGCGTCGTCATACCGGTAATAGTCACCAATAAGAACCACAAATCTGAGCCAGCTAATAACGGGTACATTCGTGCCAGCAAAAAAATACCAGCTTTGACCATAGTGGCCGAATGCAGATAAGCACTGACTGGAGTCGGCGCCGACATTGCATTAGGTAACCAGAAATGAAACGGGAACTGGGCAGATTTAGTAAAAGCACCTAACAGCACCAGAATTAAAATCACTGGATACAAGCTGTGCTGCTGCAACACTTGAGCTTGAGATAACACCACATCCAGCTCAAAACTCCCCAGTACCTGGCCAATCAATAAAATGCCAGCCAATAAGGCCAAACCACCAAACCCCGTGATGGTTAGCGCCATACGGGCGCCCACCCGCGCATCCGCTCTGTGCCACCAGAAACTAATCAATAAAAAGGAGCTGATGCTGGTGAGCTCCCAAAATATCCAGAGCTGTATCAGGTTATTCGATAACACTATGCCGAGCATGGCCGTCATAAACAGCATTAAAAAGCCGTAAAAACGCGCCATCGAATCTTTAGCGGCCAGATAATAACGGGCATATAAAATCACCAGTAAACCAATACCCAGGATCAAAAATACAAAAAGCAGTGATAAACCATCCAGCCTGAAGCTTAAAGACAAGCCCAAAGCGTCCACCCATGGCAACTTATAAAGCAGAGTTTCGCCGGAAAACACAGCTGGAGCCAGATGCAACACAAGGGCTAATGCAAGAGCGGGTAATACTGCAGTAGCCAAGGTGCTATAGCTACGTGACCAGCGAGCGGTCAGCACTGGCACTAAGGAGCCTAGTAAGGGGAATAAAACTAAAAACAGAAGTTCAATCATGTAATTGCGTCCTCTTTGCAGGCTTAATGGTGTTCATTTTCATCAACAAAGAAAACGACATAAGCAGTGTGGCAAGCAATCAACTTTTTTGCGCCAGACAGAGGGTGAAATACCCTGAAAATTTTATATGCTGTACTTTATACCTGTCTGACTGTGGGCTGTCCAGACGTTCTGGTGGATGACAAGCTGAAGTGGGAAAAACAAAGGATCAGAGGAATACCCCTCTGATCCATAACAACTTAGTGTCCTGTAGCTACTGCTGCAGCAGCCGCTGCGGCATCATAATGATGGATCCAACCTGCGGCATACATCCAATGCGTCACTTCAGGCAGCAGGAAGGTAGTACTAAGCAGACCCACTATGCCCAGCACTATAGTGTAGGGAATTGCCATCCATACCATTTTCATATAGGACAAGCGAATGAGTGGAGCCAGAGCGCTGGTGAGCAGGAACAAAAACGCCGCCTGACCATTAGGTGTTGCCACGCTGGGTAAATTTGTACCGGCATTAATGGCAATAGCCAACATTTCAAACTGTTCACGACTGATGGTGCCAGCTTGCCATGCGGTTTTCACTTCATTGATATAAACAGTGCCAACAAAGACGTTGTCACTGACCATGGATAACAAACCATTGGCCAAAAACAGCACTGCCATTTGTTCCTGACCATCAAAGGTTAAAACAAAATCAATCACAGGTTTAAATAAATGCTGGTCGATAATGACGGCCACAACGGCAAAAAACACCACCAATAAAGAGGTAAAAGGTAAGGCTTCCTGGAAGGCTTTGCCAATAGCGTGCTCATCAGTTACACCACAGAAGGTGGTCGCCAGAATAATCACCATTAAGCCAATTAAGCCAACTGAAGCCAAATGCAGGCTTAAACAAATAATCAGCAGGATCGCGATAATGCTCTGAACCCATAATTTACTGACGTCAGAAGCAGTCATGCGCTCGGTCTGGTAATTATCATAAGCAATTAATACATCCTGCACAGCCACAGGCAAACGCACACCAAAATCAAACAAGCGGAACTTTTCCAGCACTATGGTCGTCAGTAAGCCTGCAATTAACACTGGAATACTGATAGCAGCCATACGCAAAGCAAACTCGCCAAAGCCCCAGCCTACAGCTTCAGCAATAATCAGGTTTTGTGGCTCTCCAACCATAGTGGAAACACCACCCAAAGCAGTACCTACACCCGCATGCATCAACAAGTTACGCAAGAAACCACGGAACGCATCTAAATCAGCACGGGATAATTCAGCGACATCGGTATCTTCATTATGGTTGTGTGGATCCGGGAATTTTTTGCCTGAGGATATCTTGTGGTAAATCGCATAAAAGCCTATACCTACGGCAATAATGACCGCAACCACAGTTAACGCATCTAAAAACGCTGACAAAAATGCGGCCATACAAACAAAAGCTAACGACAAATTGGTTTTTGAACGCACGCGGATCAATAACTTGGTAAAGACAAACAGCAGCAGGTCTTTGACAAAGTGAATACCAGCCACCATAAAGACCAGCAGTAAAATCACTTCAATATTTACTTCAATTTCATGCATCACCTTAGTGGTACTGGTCATGCCCATCGCAATAGCCTGTAACACCAATAAACCGCCAGGCTGTAATGGATAACATTTCAGCGCCATCGCCAAAGTGAAGATAAACTCAACCACTAAAGCCCAACCCGCTATGTAGGGGTTTTGCAAAAACAAAATAGGATTAATAAAAAGAAAAGCGATGATACTTAGTTTGTACCAGTTTGGCGCCTGCCCGAGAAAGTTGTTGTACAAGGCCAAAGCCATGCCTGATGGTTTCATAGTGTTTACCCGAGTTCGAATTGTTGCGTGTTGGATTTATGTTTTGTTATTTACCATAGTTCAATTCTGTGTAAAGGTGATGACAATTAGCACAGAAATTATCAGGTAGTTCAGTTTGTTATACCTAGCACACCCGTTTTTGTCCAGACAGATTACAACGCCAATGAGACCAGAGGAATAAATAAAAGGCGAGCACCAGTCACCCGGGTTCATTTGGCTAAAAATCAGCTTTTGATGATGAAAACAGGATGTAACCAACATAAAGCAAAGAAAAACACAAAAAAACACAAAATTCATAGCTTCCTGAGTTGTCACTCTGCAAAAAAGTGAGTAAAACATCTGTGCTTGTTTGAACTTTATTCACAAAAACTAAAATATCAGCTTAACTTAATTGAAGTAATTACTGCAGGAACTCATTATGGCAATACTCAACGTTGCACAAGTCGCCGCCTTTTTAGGCATTCAGGAGATCCGTGTCGAACGTCTGGCTCGCGAAAATCTGCTGGTTGCCAATGGCAAGGATGAACAAGGCAAACCTGTGTTTGATGAGGAAGATGTAAAACGCTACAAAATTCTGGCCGAAAGACTAGGCGGACTTTAAAGCTCTAGCTCTGAACAAGCCGCAGTAAAAGCTGGTAACAGTCTGCTGCGGCTTGTTTGTATCTGGGATCCTGATTTTCCAACTCTTCCTGCCAGTACCATAACCAGCAAAAACCTGAATACACCACTTTCGCCAATGCTACTTTTTCCATTAACTGCACACTGCAGGATGCTCCCCTGGAGGCTCTGTAACTATCAAGCAGTTGCTGTTGTTCTGTGTCCGATAAATCAAACTGCACTATAAGTGCCACTAAATCAAAGACCACATCCGCCAGTTGGCAGTATTCAAAATCTATCAGCCACAACTTGTTCTGCCACAGCAACATATTCTGCGCATGCAAATCCATATGGCATAAGCCAATATCAGCCTGAAAATACTGCAAATCACGGGCTGCGGTGATCAAAGGCGACCAGATTTTTTCCGCTTCGGCCGTCCAGTGTGGCTCCAGTTGTTTTTTCAGTTGTTGTAAATAAAGCCAGGGATCCAGTACAGCGGTTTGCACAGGCAACTGGTGCAAGGTCGCCAGCTTTTGAGCCAAACCAGCAAGGTTCTGCCTGATGTATGCAGCTGAAGGAGCTTGAGCATCAGGTAAAAACTCAGTGATCAGCATCCGCTGATGATTATTCAGACACAAAGGGGCTGGAGCTAAGCCAACAGCAGCTGCAGCGTGCTGGCAACGTAATTCCTGTTGCCGGCATACTCCCAACACTGAAGGGCCATAGTGCCGTAACACGTAATGCCCTCTGTCAGTCTGAACCTGAAAAGAGCTGGTTCTTTTGCCTTGGGTCAGTTGCTTAAGCAGCACAGGCTTATGCTCGGCAAAAAACTCCAGCTGTTGGCATAAATGCCAGATCACGCGGGATGAGTCTGCTGTTGTTGCTGATAGCTGCTGCGCCATACAAAAAATCCGATCAAGGCAATGATGGTATAGAGTACAAAAAGTGCCGTCGTAAAATACAGATGTTTTTGTATATACACATAAATACAGACGGCATCGATCACCACCCAATACAGCCAGTTCGATACCACTTTGCGTGCCACCAGATAAGTCGTCATCACACTAAAAGCTGTAGTTTGTGCATCTATGTAAGCAAAATCAGCGTGAGTGTACTGGCTCATCAGATAACCCAGAACCACGCCAGCAAGTGCAGTACCTGTAATTAAATTCAGATGAGTGCTGGCTGACCATTCGGTCATACCGGACTGCCCTGCTGGTAATTGCAGATTCTGCTGACGCCAACTGTACCAGCCATACAACGCCATACCGGCGTAATACAACTGCAGCAGCGCATCGGATAACAGCGCCGAATGCCACATGATGTGGGTATACAACAAGGTGCTGAGTAAAGCGGCTGGCCAGCACCATAAGCTTTGCCGCATCGCCAGCAGTACATAAGCCAGCGCCGACAAAGTCGCCGCCAGCTCCAGCTGAGTCAAGGTTTGCCAGCCGCTAAACAGCTGCCACCAGGATTCCGTCATGGCCGTAAATCACCGTGCAGAAACTTCACCACAAACACCACTTTGCCATAAGTTTCAAAAGACCAGCGAATGCCCTGCTGCAACAACGCCATCACTTCGTCGTAATCACCAAAAACTTGCGTGCTCAGTGTATTGGTGATCACCAGCACGTTAGGGTTAGTATTTAACAGTTCAATAAAACCTTTGATAGGCTCAATGTAATCACTGGTGAGTGGGTATTTACTGATTTCAATAGATAATTTCATCATCAATTCCTTAATTAATGCTTAAAACTGGTAGCTGGCTGTCACACCAATACGGCGTGGTTCACCTAATTGTTCATAGGTATGAGGCTCGTAGTCATCACGTGGGTCGTTACCAAAGTAAAAGCCCCGAACGCCGTAGTCTTCATCCAGCGCATTGCGACTCCAGAGCGCCAGTTGCAGATCATCCCACTGGTACTGCAGGCGTAAATTCACTAAGTGCATTTGCTCTGAACGGGAGTCGTGGCTGTCGGAATAATAAAATGCTGCTTTGCTTTGCAGACCCAGATTAAAACTCAAGTCAGAGGTCAGTAACCACTCACTGTTGACACTGTATTGATACTTTGGCGCATGCGCCTGATCGCGGCCCGTTTTATCTATGCCCTCTTCCGTGACAAAACCACGGATTTCACTATCAAGCCAGGCGGCATTGGCAAACAAAGTCCAGCTGTCCGTCAGTTGCACCCGACTTTCCACTTCCAGGCCATGATTACGGCCTGAAGCGGCGTTATCCATAAAGCCAATAAAGGACTGATCACGGGTGACCCAACTATTGACCTGCATCTCATCACGCCACATGGCAAATAAAGCCACCCGACTGACGACACGTTGATCAGCAGAACTGGCTTTAACACCAAACTCGGCATTCCATAACGTCTCAGGCGAAAAATTGGCTTTGCTGTTTAAGTAGTCTGCCAAATCCTCGGAGCCGCTGCCCTGCGCTTTACCCAGAGCTTCACCATTGACGCCACCTGCTTTGTAACCCCTTGACCCCAACAAATAAAGGCTTGTTGAATCGGTAAGCGCTAAACTTAAACTCAGTTTGCCGCCCCACATCAGTTCGTCGTTTTGCTGAGCAATGCCATTGCTGTCGCTGTATTCATCGTCATAACGTTCAGCTCGGGCGCCAGAAGTTAAACTCCAGCCATCCCCTAAATCGCTGGTCCACTCCCCAAATAACGCCAGATTCTGGCGTTTAAAATCACTGAAAAACTGTGCAGCCTGCCATAAATCCCAGTTCCAGAATTGACGTTCTAAATCAGTTTGCTGACCACTGGCATACCAGCCGGCAACCCAATTGCTTTGATCTTTGCCTAAAAAACGCTGTTCCAGACTCCACTGATCACGCTGCCGTAAATATCTGTCTGTGGTGGCATAGCCATCAGGGTGAATACCTTCATAACTCCAGTCTTCGTCAAAGCCATAGTCGGTATCGGCAGTCAGGCCACTGAGTTGTGTGTAGACATTAGCCCAACTTAAGCCCTGATAATCCGCTTTGATAGCTAAAGCACGGCTTTGCTGTTCATCTTGCCCTGGTTTATCCGATAAGGTGGTGCGGTTGCGATCTAAAGAAAACACATCGTAGCCATTATTGATATCACGGTAATGGCCAATAAAATCCAGCGTCAGATCGCTCGTCGCCAGATAACGCAGCGCAGCACGGGCTGAGGTTTCGTCAATATTGTTGGTATCGTCACGCTTTAAAAAGCTGTTGTCGATAAAGCCGTCTGAGCTTTGATGATCAGCTGCCACACGATAAGCCCACTGCTGGTTGATCGCATTGCTGTAAGCGCCGCTTAGCTGGTAGCTATCGTAGTTAGCCAAAGTAGCGCTCAACTGACCTTCACCTTCAAAGCTCGGAGCATTAGAAGTTAAATTCAGCATACCGGCCATCGCATTGGCACCAAAGCGGGTAGCTTCAGGGCCGCGGAATATCTCCACTTGCTGCACATCAGCCAAAGAGCTGACACCTAAAGCTGAATAATCAATGCCATCAATCAGCACACCCACCGATGGATTGATGCTGTCGACAAACTCACTGCGCTCGCCTATACCCCGAATTTGTAAAAAACGACCACGGGACGCACCAGCCGAAAAGTTCACGTTGGCGGCTTGTTGCAACAAATCATCTAAATGTTGGGCGTTCTGACGGCTGATATCCTGTTGACTCAACACCAGGATACTACCAGGCAGCTTTTGTAACTGCTGCTGCCGGAAATCGCCTTGCACCAGAATACGCTCTACCCCTTGTTCAGGCGTAGGGCTTTCTTCAGCACTAATAGTTGGTGATAAGGCGGCCAGAATGGCCAGGGATAAATAAGAAACTCGAGACATATGATTCTACTCCATATCGAAAAGTAGGATCACCAAAGCAAAAGGAATACAGAAGTACCATCCCTCCGCCGGTATGATCCGGATCAGGTTCGAAGGGTTCGCGTTTGACGGCGTCTCAGCTAAAAGCACCCCTTGGTTCGCGGCGGAGTGTAACGGCTTTTTTTCAGACAGGCAATTGCCAGATTTGCAATCTTTATACAAATCTGGCCTGAGGATTACACCAAAACAGGTAAATACCAGCTGGCAATAGAGAAATAAATCACGACGCCAGCCACGTCAGCAATAGAGGTGATCAGAGGTCCGCTGGCGGTTGCAGGGTCCATACCAAAACGGCTGAGTAAAAAGGGTAAAGACAAGCCAACTAAACTGCCAACCAGCACCACAATCAGCATAGTGGCAGCGACCACCAGCGCTATGTCCAGCCCGCCGCGCCAGTAACCCAGCGCATAGACAGCAACAGCCATAGTGATCCCCAATAAACCAGCCACCAGTACTTCTTTGCCGAGCATCTTGCCCCAGTGGCGTAATTTAATATCGCCAGTGGCTAAAGCCCGCACCATCAAAGTACCAGCCTGAGCGCCGGCATTGCCGCTACTGGCAATCAATAACGGCAGGAAAAACAGCAAGGCTATATGTTCAGAAATAATTTGCTCAAAAGCAGCTAAACCTGCGCCTGAGAAAATATTGCCAAACACCAGCACCACCAGCCACACCACGCGTTTGCGATATAACAGGCTGATTTTGGCATCTCTGACACTGCCTTCCAGCTTGCCGATAGTGGCTGTTTTGTGAAAATCTTCAGTCGCTTCGGCGGCTGCTACGTCCATCGCGTCATCGTGCGTGACAATACCGACTAACTGCCCTTGCGCATTGACCACAGGAATAGCAATTAAGTCGTACTTCGCCACCAGCGAAGCCACTTCTTCCTGCGCAGTATCAACATGCACATGAATAGGATCATGTTTCATCACGTCATCAACCAACGCATAAGTCGGCGCCAGAATCAACTCACGCAACGACAAAGCGCCAATCAAAATACGGTCCTGATCCACCACATAAGACAGGTAAATAGTTTCTTTATCCGGCGCTTCGTTTCTGAGTACTTCAATAGCTTGAGCAGCAGTTAAGTCCGGCGACAACATGGCGTAATCCGAACTCATAATGGCGCCAGCCGTGCCTTCTGAATAAGCTGACAAACTCAATACATCATCGCGCTCAGCCTGAGCTAAAGCGGGTAATAAGGCTTGTTTTTGCGCATCGGACAGCTTATTAAACAAGTCAGCCCGTTCATCCGACGACATTTGGCGAATCACAGGAGTAAAGTCGTGACGACTGACATTATGTGCCAGTTCAACCTGCTGATCTTCAGGCAAGTAGCTGAATACTTCGGCCTGTGTGCTTAATGGAAAACAACTTAACAGTTGCCACTGATGTTCAGTGGAAAATTCAGCCAAAGCGCCAGCTAAGTCGGCTGCGTGCGTATCAGCCAAACGAATATGCAATACAGAGAAATCGCCGCTCTCCAGAGCAGCACGTAATGTATGGATCAGAACTAAGGGTTCCATGTTTTCACCTCCAACTACGGGCCGTAGTCGCAAGGTTCAGACAAACCAGCGGTCTACAGCAAAACTACAGGGTTAAGTTGTATGTCAGGCTAGGCCTGTGACTGGGTACGTCCATAAAAACGGAACTCTCCTTTATAAAAATATGGGCAGGAAAATCAGACTAACTTATTGCTGATACTGTAAAAAACGAGCATCATTTTACCCCTGTAACGACTTAACCTCAACTTAATCGCGGTCATAAGTGCACGATTTAATCCGTGCCCACGCCTGATCATCAAAAGGACACAACATGTTTGGCGAAAATCAGGCTTTATGGTGGCAAGCTCAAACCTTGCTGAACGAGCAAAGTTGTAAAATCCAGCTTGGCCCTCTGCATATTTTTTTGCAACGTAAAGCCGGTGAATGGCGACTCGCCACTGAGTTGCGACCCCAGGCAGAACATCAGCATGTGGAGTCACAACTACTGACGCAATGGCCACAAAATCGCCTGGCCAGCCGCTTTGTATTTGAAAACGAACCGCTGCAATTTTGCCTGAAACCCGTGCTGGCAGACCGTCCTGTGGTGGTCAAAACGCACCAGCCTGTTTATGTGCCGCCTGGCGAACAAGTGACTTTTTACATCAGTAGCCCTGTCAGTATTCGTATTGAGTTGCAACAGCCCAACTTGTTGCTGCAGGAAGTCCAGACCCAACGTTTGTCTGACACCTGGTTTGGCCCCAATACTCAGGTAGGTGAACTCTGTTATGCCGATAAAACCCAAGCCAGGCACAGCAAAGAAGAATTGCCAAAACGGGTGCATAAAGCTGTCACCCCTGTCACGGTCAAAAATAACTCCAGCCAGATGATGAGTATCGAAAAACTCAGTTTGCCTGTGCCTTATCTATCCTTGTATGGTCTTGCTGATGGCAGCTTGTGGACAGATCAAGTGTTGCTGGATCATCAGGACGATGCCGAACTCAGCCGGCTACAAATCAGCAAACAAATGCCTGCCGGTTCAGATGGCGCAGAACGTTTAGCTAAGCCACGTTTGTATATGGAAAAACATGGCCTGTTCCGTGCCTTCAGCGACTTATTTGCCCATGCCGCAAGCAGAGGTTCTTTATGATTGACCTAATCATTAACTACTTAGATTCCGACAAATTTTTTTCCTTAATGCAGGCTGGTTTGCTGTTTATTGTCGGCTTTTTAGCTGCCAGTTTGTTATCGCGAGCTATCTACAAAGTATGCTTAAAACGCTTTAGCCCCCATCATGCCAGTTTAAGCCGTCGCCTGGTGTACTGGCTGGTATTGGCCTTGTTTATTGCCAGCGGTTTAAAGCAGTTAGGTTTTAACTTAGGGGTATTACTCGGTGCTGCAGGGGTGTTGTCTGTTGCTATAGGCTTTGCCTCTCAAACCTCAGTGTCGAACCTGATCAGTGGCTTATTTTTAATAGGAGAGCGGCCGTTTCAGATTGGCGATACCATTCAGGTAGGAAATACGACGGGGGAAATTCTGTCCATCGACCTGCTTTCCATTAAATTGCGCACTTTTGATAACCTTTTTGTGCGTATTCCCAATGAGAGTCTGATAAAAACCGAAGTCACCAATTTAACCCGCTTTCCTATTCGCAGGCTGGATCTCAAAATTGGTGTGGCGTACAAAGAAAATATCAGCCAGGTTCGGCAAGTACTGCTGCAAGTTGCAGAACAAAATCCTCTGAGTCTGGATGAGCCAACTCCTGTGTTTCAGTTTTTAAGTTTTGCCGAGTCGTCGTTGGATTTGCAGTTTTCTGTCTGGACCAGAAAAGAAAACTACAGAGAATTGCGCACATCACTACTCGAAGAAATCAAACTGGCCTTTGATCAACAGGATATTGACCTGCCTTTCCCACAGCGGGAGCTTAGCCTGAGCCAAAGCACTTTGGCATTGTTAGGCTCTGAACAAAATAACAGGAACCAAAAGTAAGCGGAGCAAGACTAAAAGATGATCTCAGTCTTTTTCCTGCCTTCTGCGGAAAACTGTGTCATGATAAAACTCAATCAACAGGAATGGATGTTGTAGTGTTGAGAATGCCGAAAAAGTATAGTCTTACTTTACTGAAGCCGCTGACAGCAGCTGTGGCAGTATTATTGCTTAGTCTAAGTAGCCCAACTCTGGCCTCAGAGTTATGCTCTTCGGTGGACACAAAAGCAGATTTTAGTGCCTATCAGGGGAAGACTATTGCCGAAGTTCGTTTTATCCGCAACGACGTGTTCGATTTAACACAAGACAATACCTACTGGTTTCACCACTTCGCTAATCGCACTCATATGATCACCACTGAAGCAACCTTGCAGGAAGATGTGCTATTTAAAGCAGGTGATCCTCTGGATGCAGACAGCCTGGCAGAGACTGAGCGTTTATTAAGAACAAGGGGCTATTTGCGCAAAGTTGAAGTGCGGGTCACTCATCAATGCCCGGATCAGCAAGTCATAGTGACCATCAGCAGCTGGGATAACTGGTCGCTGTTACCCAAAATATCAGCCAGCCGTGAAGGTGGAGAAAGCCGTTCTACCTTTGGTTTAGCCGAAGATAACTTGTTTGGATCAGGTAATCAGGTCAACCTTGATTATGAACATGACAGCGAACGCACCAGTTACTTACTCAACTTCCGCTCACCTAATATGTTTGGCAGTCACTGGGGTTTAAATACCCGCTACGCAGACAAATCCGATGGTGAATCCTACTTAATTGCGGTAGAAAAACCTTTTTATCGTCTGAATGCGCCCTGGTCTTTTGCTTTAACTTTGGATAAAGACAGTCAGGATATAAACGAATACCTGTTGGGCGATGAAGCCAATGAATTCCGTAAGCAGAAAAACTACTTTGAGATCCAGGGTGGCCTGAAATTCTTAGCAAATGACAACTGGGTACAACGGGTTTTCGTCGGTGCAACCCACAACGAAGTTCAATTTGAAGAAACCCCGGATACCTTGTTTGGCACACCAATCAAACGTGATTTATCACAGTTCTGGCTGGCCTGGCAGTACTTGCAGTCGGATTACCGACAGATGTTTAATATTTACCAGTTTAACAGGGTAGAAGACATTAACTTAGGCTGGCAGGCCGATGTGAAACTGGCTTATCTGGCTCCAATGTTGGGTGCTGATGATCAAGGCTGGCAAGCAACTGCCTCCATTTCTAAAGCCACAGAATTAACAGCAGATAACTATTTGCTGACCTCGGCCTCAGCCAGTCAGTTAGAACAGGCAGAACTCAGCCAGACAATACTGAAAAGCCATCTGATGTGGATCCATAAGTTTGACCCACAACAGAGTCTGGTCGGGCAGCTGACTTACCAGTACGGCAACGATTTATTCCGCGACGAGCGCTTAAGTTTAGGTGGCGACACAGGCCTGCGGGCTTTCCCTTTGTATTATCAAACAGGTGAACGTTTGGCGCTGGCCACTATGGAATACCGCTATTACAGCAACTTATCCATAGCGCAGATTTTTGATGTAGGGTACGCCACCTTTGCCGACATGGGCCGCACCTGGGGTGACAACCCTGATTTACCGGGCAGTTCAGGCGATCAAACCTTATATGGCATAGGTGCAGGCATACGTTTGCTGTCGAGCCACAGCAGCCGCGGCACCATGATCCATATCGACCTGACCAAAGCTTATGGCGGCGATGACGATTTATCTGGTGTGGAATGGCGGGTACTGGCCAAACAGAGTTTCTAGTGTTCGCCCTGACAGGCCGGGCAATAGACGGTACTGCGCTGACCTAAACGTATTTCTTTTAATTCAGTCTGACAGCTGAAACACTCCTCACCGCCACGACCATAAACCAGAAGTTGCTGGGCAAAATAGCCCGGCTTGCCATCGGTTTGGCTAAAGTCTTTTAAAGTAGTGCCGCCTTGAGTAATAGCCTTCGCCAGTATTTGCTTCACCACCTGCACCAGTAGTTCAGCTTTTTCTGCGGTGAGTTGATTCGCCGGCATTTTTGGATGAATACCAGCCTGAAACAATGCTTCATTGGCATAAATATTACCCACACCAACTACGACATGATTATCCATCAACACCAGTTTGATGGCGCTGCTGCGTTTTTGACAAGCGGCCAGCAACATAGCCCCGTGGAAATCCCCCAGCAAAGGCTCTGGCCCTAAGTTCGCCATTAGGGTATGCATAGTGTCTTTCGGCTGCCACAGTACAGCACCGAAGCGTCTGGTGTCGTTTAAACGCAGCACTAAGCCGTTACTCAAATAAATATCTACATGGTCATGCTTTCCGGCTGCAGTCACTGCGGGCACTACTTTCAGATGACCTGACATACCAAGGTGAATAATCAATTCGCCTTCAGGCAAGTGAATTAACAGGTATTTAGCCCGTCTTGTCACATCAAGTACAGGCTGCTGGTTAATCTGCAGTACTTCATCAGGTATTAACCAGCGCAGCTGGCGTTGCCGCACCAGCACTTTTTCAATACGTTGCTGCTGTAAATGCGGGCTAATGCCTAAACGGGAAACTTCTACTTCTGGTAATTCTGGCATAACACCCTCAACGTAAAACGGCTGGAAATAACAAATCGGCCTGACCAGGTGGCAAGCGGTACCATAAATCAGCTTCAACAGCTTTCAGCCAATAATACTCACCGGCCTGATACAACTGCCATTGCTGCTGCGCAGGTTTGCCAGTCAGCCAGACAGATACTTCAGTCACAAGCACTGGATTGATTGGATTCAATGGCGATTGTTCTGGCAAAGTCGCTTGTTGCCAATGCTGCAGTAAAACCGTTAATTGATCTTCAGTCAGTAAAGCAGGTTGTGAACGCCAATTAGGCCCTGCCCGCTCAATCTGATGCTGCGGAAAATGCAGAGCCAATAAAGTCTGGCTTGCAGAAATCAGTTGTGGCTGGGGCTCGTTACGCGCTTGTTTTAAGTATTCAGGTAAACCTACAAACAGGGCGACTAAAATCACCACTGTGTAAATCATGAAGTTATTCCAGCCTTTTTGACTTAAACGGATCATAAAGATAAAAACCGAGACAGAAGAAAAACAGCAGTGTAAACCAGAGTCAGGCGGAACAACCAGAAGAAATACAAATGCGGAGTACTAATAAAATACAAAAAGGTCAGGAACCTTTTTCACTCACATCGTCCATGATGTTCGCATTCGGCAGCTTACGCTGTGCAAAATAGCTGTCCTGCTATTTTGTGAACATTGGAGCGAAGCGACGATGGCCCGACAGGGTGAGCGCCATGGATGGCGGCGAATAAAAAACCCGACTTGCGTCGGGTTTTTTAAGTTCAATTACTTGATTTTCGCTTCTTTGAAAATCACGTGCTTACGCACTTTAGGATCGAACTTTTTGATTTCCATTTTTTCCGGCATGGTGCGTTTGTTCTTCGTAGTTGTATAGAAGAAGCCAGTACCAGCAGAAGAAACTAAACGAATTTTATCGCGCATAATTTAATTCCTTAAACCTTCTGACCTTTAGCACGCAGATCGGCTAAAACAGTATCGATGCCATTTTTGTCGATAATACGCATACCACGAGTGGAGATACGTAAAGTCACAAAACGGTTTTCGCTTTCAACCCAGAAACGGTGAGTTTGCAGGTTAGGCAGGAAACGGCGCTTAGTTGCGTTGTTGGCGTGTGAACGACGGTTACCTACCATCGGACCCTTACCAGTGATTTGGCACACTCTAGACATGTCAATGTTTCTCCAAAATTACTTCAGCTCGAGCTTCGTTCATCCTTCTGGCCAAGAAGAATGCCCCGGATTTCTGAAAGGGCGCAATTTATACACGAAAGCCTGATCAAATTCAAGCAAATCTGTACGGTTCAGGCGATCGTTTGCACATCCAAACTTCAGACCTTTATAGCCAGCCGCGTTCGGCAAAGGAAATAACCTCTGCATCACCTACCACAAAATGATCCAGCAACTTAATGTCGACAAGAGACATGGCTTGAGTCAGGCGTTCCGTTATAACCCGATCGGCACGGCTCGGCTCTGCAACTCCGGATGGATGATTGTGAGCCAAAATAACGGCGGCGGCATTATGCGCTAAAGCACTCTGAACTACAATACGCGGATACACAGGAGATGCATCAATAGTGCCGAAAAATAACGGCTCGGCGCAAATTAGCCGGTGTTGGCTGTCTAAATACAGCAACATAAAAACTTCGCGTTTTTGCGAAGCTAAACTTTGTTGCAGATAACGTTTCACCATAGCGGGTTCGGTAAAGACAGTATCCCGCTGCATACTTTGCACCAGGTAGCGCCTGCTTAGCTCCATAACTGCTTGTAATTGAACATATTTAGCCTGACCTAAACCATGGCCTTTGCAAAAGTCCGCCTGACTGGCTGCTAATAAAGGCCGCAGGCCACCAAACTGATGCAATAAAGTGCGGGACAATTCCACCGCATCCATACCGGCCACACCAGTACGTAAAAAAATAGCCAGCAATTCGCCGTCCGATAGATGTTCTGCGCCATGCGCCAGCAGTTTTTCTCTTGGCCTTTCACCTTCAGGCCAGCTTTTGATACTCATCTTCGCCTCCTTGAGTTTTTGTTTTCCTTCATCTTTCCGTGTTATCTTAACGCCAACTTAACCACTTTTTGCTGCGACAGACATGGCACTATTACTGGCAGGAAAACGCATTTTATTAGGCATTAGCGGCGGTATTGCCGCTTACAAAAGTGCCGACTTAATTCGCCGTCTGAAAGAACGTGGCGCTGAAGTACGGGTTATTCAAACCGACGCAGCGCGCGAATTTATTACGCCTTTAACATTGCAGGCCTTATCCGGTCATCCGGTGGCCAACAGCTTGCTCGACCCAGCTGCTGAAGCCGCTATGGGTCATATTGAGCTGGCCAAATGGGCCGATTTATTACTGATAGCACCGGCTTCGGCTGATCTCATTGCCCGCTTGGCCCATGGTCTGGCCAACGACTTGTTGAGCACTTGTGTGCTGGCCACTGATGCCCCAGTGGCAGTGGCTCCTGCAATGAATCAGCAGATGTATAAAAATATAGCCACCAAACACAATATAGACACATTAAAGTCACGCAATTTTTACATCTGGGGCCCAGCCGCAGGCGAACAAGCCTGTGGTGATGTGGGTATGGGCCGGATGTTAGAACCTTTGCAGCTGGTGGATTTAGTACTTGAGCATTTTGCGCCGCGAGTTCAGCCTTTAACTGGCGTATCGCTGGTGATTACCGCTGGCCCTACCCGCGAGCCGATAGATCCTGTGCGTTATATCTCTAATCATAGCTCGGGCAAGATGGGTTTTGCTTTAGCTGAAGCCGCTGTGCAATTGGGTGCACAGGTCACTTTAATTGCAGGACCAGTGCAGCTAAAGACCCCTGATCAGGTCAAGCGTATAGATGTAGTCACTGCCGATCAGATGTATCAGGCCGCATTAGAGCAGGCGACCAGTGCAAGCATCTTTATTGGCTGCGCCGCTGTAGCAGATTATAAAGTGGCGCAGGTCGCAACACAGAAACTGAAAAAAACCAGCGACGACAGCACCAACCTGACCTTAGTGAAAAACCCAGACATTATTGCTGCCGTGGCTGCATTAAAGTCACAACGTCCATTTACTGTGGGTTTTGCCGCTGAAACTCAGGATGTCGCCAATTATGCCCGCCAGAAACTGGCGAAGAAAAAACTGGACTTGATTTGCGCCAACGACGTATCAGTCACAGGCCAGGGCTTTAACAGCGAACACAATGCACTTACTGTATTTTGGGCTGACGGCGAACAGCAGTTTGGCTTACAAGCCAAAACAGAGCTGGCACACCAACTTCTTTTATTGATTAACGAGCGTTATCTGCATGAAAAAAGCCATTGATTTAAAAATTCTCGACCCACGTATCGGCACTGAATTCCCATTACCGGCTTATGCCACACCGGGCAGCGCTGGTTTAGATTTACGGGCTTGTCTGGATGCAGAAGTACAACTGGCTCCGGGCCAAACCACTTTGATCCCAACAGGTTTGGCTATTCATATTGGTGACGCAAACTTATGCGCCACTATACTGCCGCGCTCTGGTTTAGGTCATAAACACGGCATAGTGCTGGGTAACTTAGTAGGTTTAATCGACTCGGATTATCAGGGCCAGTTAATGGTATCTATGTGGAACCGTTCGCAGGAACACTTCGCTATTAACCCGGGCGATCGCATAGCTCAGCTGGTGTTTATGCCGGTGGTACAGGCAGAATTTACTATAGTTTCAGATTTTGACGCTTCAGACAGAGGCGAAGGTGGATTTGGCCATTCGGGCAGGCAGTGACAAGGATATCCATGGCAACGACTAAACGCCCCAACCGCAAAGAAGATATTTTGCAGGCTCTGGCCGCTATGCTGCAAAGCCATGCGGGCCAGCGTATCACCACAGCAGCTTTGGCTGCTCAGGTGGGTGTATCCGAAGCGGCTTTGTACCGGCATTTCCCCAGCAAAGCCCGGATGTTTGAAGGCTTGATCGACTTTATTGAAGACACCTTGTTGTCGCGTATTAATGCGATAGTGCAGGAGCACAAACAAACAGAGCAGCGTATCGAGCTGATTATGCAGCTGTTGCTGATCTTCGCCGAGCGTAACCCTGGTATCTGCCGTATTCTGACCGGCGATGCCTTACAGGGTGAACAGGAACGTTTGCAGGAGCGCATCAGCGCCTTGTATGAAAAGCTGGAAACTCAGCTAAAACAATGTTTACGCGAACGTAAGTTACGTGAAGGCAAAAGTTTTCCTGTGGATGAAGGTGATTTAGCCAACCTGTTGCTGGGAATTTGTGAAGGCAAAATGCAGCAGTTTGTCCGCTCAGGTTTTGCCCGTTTGCCTACAGCTCAGTGGCCTAACCAATGGGCTTTGCTGCAGAAAACACTTTTTGCGGTTTAAGCTTTACTGTTTAAGCGAGAGATAAAAAAACCGGTCAGTTTTGAAGTTGACCGGTTTTTTGTTTTCTGTTTAAACACAGTTAACTCAAAAAAAACCATTAAGCCAAAGTAATTGGAGTTGTGGCGAGGCGACAAGTGAAGGAGACCCCAGGAGCATAGTTGTCCTATGTGACTGGGGCTACAAGCGTAGTCAACAAAGCTACGGCTTCAAGTACGAAGGGTTATGAGAATTTTTGCCAGATAGCGGCTGCCCAAACTAATGTGACAAAAGCCAAGGCTGAAGTCACAGCAGCTGAGCCCATATCTTTAGCCCGGCCTGATAATTCGTGCCGCTCTAAACTGACACGGTCGGTTAAGGCTTCAATGGCAGAGTTTAATAACTCCACAATAATCACCAGTAACCACACGCCCATCAAAATAGCAAAGTGACCAAAATCAGCAGCTAAATACCAGGCAAAAGGAATAGCAGCTAAAGTAAGCCCGGCTTCCTGACGAAAGGCGGCTTCGTTCACCCAAGCTGCAGTAAAACCTTTACGGCTACAATCCGCAGCTTTAATAATACGTCCAAAACCTGTGCCGTTTGGCTTACTCATACCTTGTCCTTAATAAAACCAGCTTACAGCCTAGCTAACACCATATTGGGCACGGTAAGCAGACACAGCTTCTAAATACTGGGCCAGCTCTGGTTTGCCTTGCAGGTAGTTGATTAAGTCGTTTAAACAAATGATAGAAACTACTTGAGTACCAAAGTCGCGTTCGACTTCCTGAATAGCTGAAAGTTCGCCCTGCCCTTTTTCCTGACGGTCGAGCGCAATCAGCACACCACTTAAACTGGCACCTTGTGCCTGGATCAGCTGCATCGATTCACGAATTGCAGTACCGGCCGTGATCACATCATCTACCAACATCACTTTACCCTGTAAAGGCGAGCCGACTAAGTTGCCGCCTTCACCATGGGTTTTCGCTTCTTTGCGGTTGAAACAATAAGGCACATCTTTACCGTACTGATCAAACAAAGCCACAGCTGTCGTAGTTGCTATAGGAATACCTTTGTAGGCAGGGCCAAACAGCAGGTCAAACTCTACGCCTGCGTCTTCTAAAGCAGCGGCATAAAACCGGCCTAAACGGGCTAAATCGCCACCTGTATTAAATAAACCTGCGTTAAAAAAGTACGGGCTGGTACGGCCGGATTTCAGCGTAAAACTGCCAAACTTCAGTACCTGACGCGACAATGCAAATTCAATAAAGTCTTTTTGAAACTGTTTCATAACTTAGTGTGACCTCAAAACCTTAAGCGAAACTTAAGCTAAAACGCGTTTTTGTTCGTCGATAATTTCACGGATGGCGTGTTTGCCTAATTCCATCATCTGCTGCATTTCTTCAAAGCTAAATGGCGCTTCTTCGGCTGTGCCCTGAATTTCAATGATTTTGCCGGTTTCAGTCATGACGATATTCATATCGGTTTCAGCGTTTGAATCTTCGGCGTAGTCTAAATCGGCAACAGCAGTGCCTTTATAAACACCCACAGAAACTGCAGCGACCATAAAATTCAACGGGTTGGTTTTGATCATGCCTTTAGCGCGCATAAAATTCAGCGCATCCACTAAAGCCACACAAGCACCGGTAATAGAGGCAGTGCGGGTGCCACCATCGGCCTGGATCACGTCACAGTCGATAGTAATAGTGTTTTCACCTAACAGCTTTAAATCCACAGCAGTACGCAAAGCACGACCAATCAGGCGCTGAATTTCCATAGTACGGCCACCCTGCTTACCACGAGCCGCTTCACGGTCGTTACGGGTATGAGTTGCGCGTGGCAACATGCCATATTCAGCTGTGATCCAGCCTTTGCCCTGGCCTTTCATAAAACGTGGCACACCTTCAATCACGCTGGCAGTACAAATAACTTTGGTGTTACCAAACTCAACCAATACTGAACCTTCAGCATGAGCCGTAAATTGACGGGTGAAAGTAATAGGACGAATTTGACTCGCTGTTCTGCCGCTAGGACGCATGGTGAAGCCTCAACCTGATATTAAAAGTGCTTCATTATAGGGATTTCACCCTTGCTGTGCCATCTATTAGACGAAACATCACCGATCTGGGTATACTCGGAATTATTTTGTATTTCAGGACTTCATTATGATCCACAGTATGACCGCTTATGCCCGCCACGAAATTCGTGCCAGCTGGGGCAATGCCGTTTGGGAAATCCGCTCCGTTAACCAACGTTATCTGGAAAGCTATTTCCGCCTGCCAGAACAGTTTCGTTGCTTAGAAGGTTTATTACGCGACAAACTGCGGCAGAAACTGCACCGCGGCAAACTGGAAATCAACCTGAAATACAGCGCGTCGAACACTGCTGGTGAGTTAAAAATTAACGAAGCTTTGGCCAAACAACTGATGCAAAGCGCAAGCGTATTAGCCGAGCAAAGCGGCAAAGCCCAACTGAACGTGGTTGATATTCTGCGCTGGCCTGGTGTGATGGAAACTCAGGAAGAAGACATCGACAGCTTACAAGCCGAACTGATGGCCGCCTTTGACGCCGCCTTAGTCGACTTTGTCGCAGGCCGCGGCCGTGAAGGCGTAGCGATAGAGCATATGATCCGCGACCGTCTGGATCAAATCTCCATTCATGTCAGCACCTTACGCACCCATTTACCACAAGCCCTGCAATGGCAACGCGACAAAATGCTCAACCGCCTGCAAGAAGTAAAAGCCGAACTAGACCAAAACCGCCTCGAGCAGGAAATGGCCTTTTTAGCCCAGAAATCTGACGTGGCAGAAGAGCTGGACCGTTTAGACGCTCATATCAAAGAAACCCGCCACAGCCTAAAACAAGGCGGAGCCATAGGCCGCCGCCTCGATTTTATGATGCAAGAATTCAACCGCGAAGCGAACACCTTATCCTCTAAAGCCATCTCAACCGAGATCACCAATACAGCGGTGGAGCTTAAAGTTTTAATCGAACAGATGCGGGAACAAATTCAAAATATCGAATAAAATCAATTGCTTATAATAAACCTCTACTCATGAAGCTAGTTAAAGTCTTTGCTTGGTCTTAGCTCAAGCAAAGACCCTTTCTGGCAGTACATTGAAAAATGCTTTATGTCATACCCTCAACATAGCATTGAGTTTTCCACCTCAAACGTCTGTCACAGATGCAATTCATCTTACTAGTCTCTACGACGTTAGGGTTATTTCAAGCAATGTTTTATCCTCTCTACTAATCAACGATTTACAAAAAATTAGAATTAAGTACTCCTCTGAATCACTTATTAATACTGGATAAAATTTCATTTAACTGTCGTATTTTTGCTTATGCTACAACTATGATAAACGGGAGATATCAGATGACGATACAAGACAGAATACAAACCAGAGTGAAGCGCTCTAAGCGTTCTGTTTTTCTACGTTCTGATTTTACTGATATCGCTGATTATGATCAGGTTGGCCGTGGGCTCAGAAGCCTGGTACGCGAAGGCTTGCTGTTGAAAATTGGCTACGGCCTGTATGTACGCGCCAGAATCAATCGTATTACCGGCCAGCTAATGCCTGACAACCCTGCAGGTAACGATGGGGTAATGATTGAGGCCATGGAAAGGTTAGGTGTTGATTATCAACTTGATGATCTGTCTCTAAAAAATTTGTCGGGCGAAAGTACTCAAATTCCAGCAAACGTTAAGATTATTCCTAAGAGTTCACGCTTTACCCGCAAGATTGCGGTAGGGAAACAGCGTGTCAACGAAGTTCGATAGCTCACTTTTTGTCGATGTTGCGAATGCTTTAGGGCTTGGCAAAGCAAAAAACAGTTGGTAGCGTCAGTTATTGCGCTGAATGAATATAGATACTTCGGCTTTGACAGCTTCAAGATGGAAATCCCTGCATTGATACGTTAGAATCCAACTAAAGTCAGGGGGTAATCTATGTCAAAAACAGCGACCAAAACTACCGATGAACGCAAGGCTAAATTTTCCCCTAATATGGAAAATTATAAGGTTAGCCTGAGTTACGAAGGGCTGTCTTTGAAAAAAAGCAGCGAACATAAATCTATTGCAGACTTAAAACGTCAATATGCGCGATAAGTATGGCGTAGAACACGACAGCTACTGCTACCCAGGTTCAGATGTCTTAATTAACCTGTTAAATATCAAAAATCCGCAAGAACTTGCCGAAGCAGAAACCGAGTTTAGTGCAGAGCGCTACAGAACCTACGAATCCGGGCAACTTTCACCGCAAGACTTCTCGTTCGAACATTTACAGCATCTGCATCACCATCTTTTTCAAGACTTGTACGAATGGGCGGGTAAAGTAAGAGAAGTTGATATCTCAAAAGGAGCTACCAGGTTTTGCACTTGCACTCGAATCGAACCTGAGGCAAGAAAGCTATTTGCCACAATCCCTGCCTTGGTTAACCTTAATAATGAGCATGATTTAATTACCAAGGTAGCCGATTTATACTGCGAAATGAATATTTTGCATCCGTTCCGGGAAGGCAACGGCCGTGTTCAGCGGTTCTTTTTTGAAGAACTGCTTTTTACACTAGGCTATGAATTACGATGGCCACAAATTTCCAAAGAAACATGGATTGACGCCAATATCGCTGGCTATGATCTTAATCTTGAACCACTAAAAGCAATATTCTCTCAAGCAATCATCAGGCGCTAGAACAAAGCCAGTATCGCAGTTAATTATCTGGTTATTGGTCTTTTAGAGCGATAAATTCAGCAGCACACAAATGGCGGGTAAAGTGGTGGGTAAAATGAAAAAACCACCATCGACTTTAAGATTAAATAATTAATTTAAAACAACTTATAAAATAAAATCAATTACTTAGAATAAAACCCTACTCATGAAGCTGGTTAAAGTCTTTGCTTGATCTTAGCTCAAGCAAAGACCGTTTCTGGCAGTCCATCGCAAAATATTTTACTTCATAGCCCCAGCCTCCCAGCTCAAGTGTCCTTATTCAAAAGGAAATAGAGACAAACCACTAAAAATGTCCTTATCAGCTTGATTTATGTCCTTATAGCGATTAAGTTTAGAGACAATTATTCTATTTTTGTCCTTATCTACATGACTAAAGAGAGCTTAATACAGCAAGAAAAAGCATGCATTTTATTGTTTCTAGAGCAACTAGGCTCGCCTGCGCGCTTAGGAGAGATAGAAAAAAAACTATCTATATCAATAAATAAAAAAACTCTGCAACGTCGAATGAAAGACTTGCAGGCTGACGGTTACGTGAGCACTGAAGGTGAAAAAAGAAATACCAAATACTATGTAAATAAGGACAAAAACGTTTTAAAAAATGTCTCTAAAGACTCTGATAAGGACAGCGCCAGCCAGGGTATACAGACAAATAACGAAAACAAAGACTCGCATCCCATCTTTTCAAATGCTGCCATGTCTCAACTTAGTTATTTAGACACCCCTTCTTATGCGCGTAAGAAGTCTAGCTATCAGTTCGCCCTGGTTGATGACTACATTCCTAATCAAACACACTATGTCCCAAAACCAATGCGGGCGCGGCTTCTTGAGGCTGGAAAGCGGTTTGATCACAAAGTGGCTGCCGGGACTTATGCAAAAAATATTAGTCAAAAACTGTTAATTGATTTGTCTTACAACTCTAGCCGACTAGAGGGCAACACCTACTCAAAACTTGATACTCAGCGCTTGCTTGAGCAAGGGCTGTCTGCCGAAGGCAAAGTGCACGAAGAAACCGTGATGATTATGAATCACAAAGAAGCTATCGGGTTCTTGATCGAGAATGCCGAAGAAATTGCCCTCAACGCTTTTACAATCCGAAATATTCATGCCCTCCTGTCACAAGACCTATTAGCCAACGCTGCTGCCTGTGGCAATGTCAGGCGGATTGAAGTCACTATTGGAAAATCAGCTTATTTGCCGCTAAATAACCCACATCAACTGGAAGAATATTTAGCGCTACTGCTGCGAAAAGCAGCACAAATTAGTGATCCGTTTGAACAGAGCTTTTTCTTATTGATCCATTTATCTTATTTGCAAGCTTTTGAGGATGTGAATAAGCGAACAGCTCGCCTCTCCTGCAATATCCCATTTATTCAGCACAACTTGTGCCCATTAAGTTTTATTGATGTACCACAGGAAGATTATTTTAAGTCATTACTGTTTTTCTACGAAACAAATGAGCTGCAACCTGCATTAGAACTCTTTGAGTGGGCTTATCTACGCTCATGTCAGCAGTACGATGTTGTCAAAGAATCACTTGGAGAAATTGATGCATACAGAGTGCAGCACAGAGCGGCACGAAAGTTTGCGATGGGCCATATTATTCGTCAAAACCTCGATGAGCGCTCAGCGACTCAGTATCTCGAACAATACTGTGCAGACAATAGCATTCCCTCTGCTGACAAATTTGTAAGCATGGCACTGAGTGATTTAGAACAACTCCACACCGGTTCAATCATTGGACTGGGTATTACTGAGAAGATGTTTACGGAGTGGAAGAAACAGCGTTAAAAGCTGATTTCTTTAGTGTCATTTCAATTGGGTTTCGTACTCAAATGAACATTGAATAAATGAGGGAAATGGTAATCACCATTTGTCATTTTGGTGACCAAAGTGGCGGTTTTGATAAGATTAAAGCAACGTAACCGTTTGAAACTTAAATAATTACAACAGCCATTCTCATGGCAGATCCAAAATATTGAATAAAATCAAAAAATTAAAACACCCTGCATTTACGTAAATACAGGGTGTTGTAGTTTATAACAGCCCTACCATTTTACCCTACAGCTAATTTCGCCGCTTGTTGCCACATAAAGCTCGGCATAGGCGACTGAAGCTTCCAGGTAATGCTCATGGGTTGTGAGCCAGTGTGTGATACATATTCAACTTCACCATAGTTAACAAAGCCCATAGTGCGACCATATTCATCGGCGGTTTGCTCACGAACAAATAAGAAAATCCTCTTGCCCGTCATTTTATGCTTTAGATAATCCAAACCTCGACCACGATCTGGACGCGCGCTATTTTGGGACTGCCAATGAAACAGCGATTCATTAATGGCGTAATCGTGATACATGGTCGTCGGAGAAAATTGTTTTTCGCTCTTATTTAAAGTGACAAATAACAGCTCAATATTTTGGTCTTGAATAACATAAACCCCTTCCCTCGCAGGAGGTTGTCGCTCGAAAGTTATGGCTCCAAAACCAGTTAATATTTGCTCACGTGTATAGCGGGCATGAAGTCGTAGTGGCACTTCTGGTAAACCTGCCAAAGCTAACTGTTCATGCTTAGTCCGCGCGATTTGCCACTCCAAAACGTCGAGCAACTCATTTCTAAGAGATAGGCAGTTTAAAGCCTTTAAACTTTGCTCAAGTGTTTCAAAACCTACGGCAGAACCCGGCTTTTGCCAAAAGTCGTAATGACACATTAGCGCCAACCGTTGGTTCTGACAGCCTTCAACAACAAAATGGTGCGAGACGAGCTTTTTCAGGAATACCAAATAGTGATAGTCGTCACAGGCCAAAATCCTGAGTTTGATAGCCCGTTTGTATACTTCAACCAATACATCATCGGTATCTGTTTCTCTGACCTCATCAAATGAACGCGAGACTAATTCGCCCCACCCACCCCGTTGATATAAATCACGGATACCAATATGTGGATGTAATTTCAGGAAATTACCAAGGGTTAATGGCAATTCGAAAGAATGAGGGTATTGCCTGATAAGTCCGACTAACCTGTTACTCGTCAGTGTCGCCTGACGAATATTATTTAGGACGATCTCTTGCGTGATCTTCGATAGCTCAATGCGACAGCCAAGTGGTGCGTGCGGGAAACCTTGTTTAATTTCGTCGCTAATCCCTTTATTTGTTTTACCAATCAGCGCACGGAATTTATTGGAAAAATCATATTCAGCTCGTGAATTACCAACAAAATCCAATACAGTACAACACTCTTTGTCATCGGCTAGACGCAAGCCACGCCCCAGTTGTTGCAGGAAAATAGTCAAACTTTCGGTAGGTCGTAGCAATAACAATGTATCAATTTCTGGAATATCTACACCTTCGTTAAAGATATCAACCACACATAGCACATTGATTGAGCCTGATCGGATTGCCTGCTGCTTTTGCTGCCGCTCATGACTGTTATCACTGATCAATACGTCACTTTTGATACCTTTGAGCAAAAATTGTTTGCACATATACATGGCGTGCTCACGACTCACACAAAAGGCGAGTGCTTTCATGCAGCCGATATCTGTGATGATTTGCTGCATGCTTTGCAAAATCTTATTTACGCGGCTTTGATTATGAGTGTAAAGATTGCTTAGCTGCGAAATATCATAGCGGCCACGATTCCAACTAATGCTCCGGAGATCCGTATCATCATCAATACCAAAATACTGAAATGGGCAGAGATGCCGGCGGTTGATCGCTTCTGGCAATCGCATTTCCGCAGCAATGACACCACAAAAATCATCTAAAATATTTGCGCCGTCATGACGTTCCGGCGTAGCAGTCAATCCTAATAGGATTTTAGGCCGGAAGTAATCAAGCACTGCACGGTAGCTATTAGCAGCGATATGATGCACTTCATCAATCACCAGATAGTCATAAAAGTCTGCCGACAATTTCATAGTGGCTAATTGATTATTCAGCGTCTGGATCGACACAAATAGCTGATGGTGATGCTCAGGCCTGTAGCCACCCACCCACAATTCACCAAACTGACTGCGTTTCAATACACCACGATAAGCCATTCGAGCTTGTATTAAGATCTCTTCTTTATGCGCAATAAACAAAAACTTGGCGTCTGGTTTTTCTTTGATAAAACGGGCGAAATCAAATGCGGAAATTAAAGTCTTGCCTGTGCCGGTTGCTGCGACCACTAAATTACGGAACCTATTGTGAATTTGTCGCTCGATACTAAGTTGTTCCAAAATCTCGAGTTGGTGTGGAAAGGGCTTTAGATCGAAATAATGCTGATGATCCTCGCTAACACTACCTCGGGCAGCCTTTAAAGCTAACTTGAGCTTCTCACGACTCTCTACTTGACCGTCAAATAGTTCAAACTCACTGGATTGCCAATAGGTTTCAAAAGTGTTCAGTGACTTATCAATAATATGTGGAATTTCCTGCGATGTGATTTTCAGATTCCACTCAAGGCCATTCGTCAGTGCAGAGTGCGATAGATTGGATGAACCAATGTATCCTGTGTGGAAACCGGTATGGCGTAAAAATAGATAACTTTTGGCATGTAGCCGCTCACGTTCAGTGTTGTAGCTCAGTTTCACTTCAGTGTTAGGTAAGCTTGCCAGATACTCAACCGCCTTAGCATCTGTAGCTCCCATATAAGACGTGGTAATAATTTTCAACTCACGGCCACTACGAGCAAAGGATTCCAACTCGTTGCGAAATACCCGAATACCAGTCCACTTGATAAAAGACACCAGCCAGTAAATTTTATCTGCTGACAAAATCTCACGTTTTAGCTCAGATTCAAGCGATAAACCTGCATTGCTACCGCAAAACAACTCGCTTTCAGTTAAACCTGTAAGTGGAAAAATATCCTCAACGTATTTCTTTAAATCAGCAGCTATTGGATTATCCAGCGTGTACAACGCTGTTAGAATCTTTCCTCTACTACTTAGTAAGTTTTCTTCAATAAAACCATCATCTTGAATTTTATCCTTCAGCCACATCAGCATCTGGTTAGCGAGCTCAATTTGCAGCTGTAACTGATCCTCACCCGTTGGAACTGCGGCTATAGCAAATTCCATAATTTTACTGAGAAAGCGGGACAACCAAACTGAGGCCTCATTAGAAGACAGCTCTCGCTCACCGACGTAAAATCGTGTTCGATCCAAGTTCCGTTCAACCAACTGAGTGATCAATTGCTCATAAAGGCCAATTTGCTGCATTAAAAAATCCTTTTCATTCCGGTGGTGGCGCAGTGAATGCTCTGTATAACGATTTGGGGGTTAGCAAGTTGTGCCAGGATATCGTACTAGCAGCTGTACCGTAAAATAATAGCGACTGATGCGACATAAAAAACGGCTTGGCGTTCAGTCGATGTACGATCCAAACCTGCGGATAATAAAGCACTAGACAACGATTCATGGTTTTATAAGCATCATCAATCAGTTGCATCTGATCTACCGCGTCGCGGTCACCTGTCAGCAATTTGATGATTTACAGCTCAAAATCGGATCAAAAGGAAACTATAGTTTCACAATCAAGCAGAAAAGGTAATTTTAGTTTCACATCAATTCAGTTAAGGATATCGATTTGTCACTTTGCTTAAAGTTAAAAATGAAACTATAATTTCACCAAATGCTGATTAGAGAAAATATAGTTTCACTATGAATACTATCGAATCAAAAACAAAGCGCACCGCTGTCGTTTTCCCAAAACACAAAAAGGTGTTAAGTATCTTGGGTGAAAACTTAACGCTGGCGATGAAGCGGCGCGGCATTACCCAAGACATGATGCACAGCAGAACAGGGTTGTCTAAACCGACGCTACGAAAAATCTTAAAGGGTGATCCTTCTGTTTCGCTTGGCCACTACGTCAACGTATTAGCCTGCCTCGGCCTGGTGGACGACCTAACTAAAGTTGCCTTTGATGACGAGCTGGGAAGAAAGCTGCAAGACATCCAATTGCTGAACAAAAAATAAGAGCGCCAGATTATGGAAATCTACGTTTACGCTGATTGGACTGAGTCAACTGACCCTATATTGGTCGGTACTTTACGCTCCTCAGAAATTAGAGGCAAAGAGCATTTCAGCTTTAGTTATGATGATAAGTGGCTGGCCTCTGACTATGTTCGCCAGCTCGATCCCTCTCTAAAGTTATTCATTGGAGAGCAACATGCGCAGGGCGATAAAAACTTCAAAACATTTCTCGACTCATGCCCTGATCGTTGGGGACGGTTGCTGATGCAACGCAGAGAAGCGGTGATCGCCCGACAAGAGAAGCGACGAGCAAGAAGTCTGTATGAAACAGATTACTTGCTGGGTGTTCATGATTCATTTCGCATGGGCGCACTGCGCTTTCGCACATCGCCAACAGGTCCATTTTTAGACGATAGCCATGAGCTGTCTGCACCCGCAATAACCAGCCTACCCGAGCTGCAACACGCCGCACATAAAATAGAAGAAACTCCAGATTTAGATCATCCAGATTATCTAAAATGGCTCAATATGCTGATCTCTCCAGGTTCATCCTTAGGTGGTGCCAGGCCAAAGGCGTCAATCAGAAATCATGATAACAGTTTGTGGTTGGCCAAGTTCCCCAGTCGTCATGACGATTACGATATTGGCTTATGGGAGTTCATTGTTTACCAAATGGCCATTGAGTCAGGCATCGAAATGGCAGAGTCCAAAGTTGAAGCAATTGGCAGTCATCATATTTTTCTAACAAAAAGGTTCGACCGCACCGAGTCTGGCAAGCGGCTTCACTTCAGTTCTGCAATGACTCAGCTTGAGTACTTTGATGGTCAGGATGATGGTGCAAGTTACTTAGAACTGGCTGAGTTTCTGATACAGCACGGCTCCAACACTCAGCAAGACCTTGAACAACTTTGGACAAGAATGCTGTTTAACATCATGGTCTCTAATTGTGATGATCATCTGAGAAATCACGGATTCATTCTGGAGCCCACAGGCTGGCGACTATCTCCCGCCTACGATATCAACCCCATGTTATACGCCACTGGCTTACACCTTAATATTGATGATGTGAGTAACTCGCTCTTGGTAGAGTTAGCATTTGACGTTGCGGAGTATTTTCACGTTAACGCTAGTAAAGCAAAGGCTATCCACCAAAGATTGTTAAAGGCCGTCTCAAAGTGGGAAAGCCTTGCCCAACAAGCTGGTATCCGCAAAGAAGAAAGAGAGCTATTGAGGGGCTGCTTTATACTCGATTAGAACGTCACAACACTTTTATGCTTCGACTCTAAAGTAAAAAAACATCTGGAATGTTTTTGAACAATGCGAAGCGTTGGCCCTTTAGGGTGAGCGCCATGGATGGCGGCGAATAAAAAGCCGCTATAAAAAGCGGCCTCCAAATTCAGAATTAACACCCAAAACTACCTACAAAGCCCCCTCGGCAATAACCCTGCTGCTTTATATGCATCATCAATCAGTTGCATCTGATCTATTGCGTCGCGGCCCCCTGTCAGCGGCTTGGTTTCGCCTTTGATGCAGGCGACTACGTGAGCTAGTTGATGGTCGTAGGTGGAGTCGCCGTTCATTTGATAGTCGTGGGCTTCGCCGTATTTGGTGAGTCGTAAGTGGTGGCCTTGATGTGGGGCGACCAGGTTAAAGACTTCCAGTTGGGCTTTGTCGCCTTCGAGGCACAAATAAGCGTCGTGTTGGCGGTTTAAATGTTCGCTCATCGAGCAGCCGACATAACACAAAGGGCCGTTCGGGAACTGCATACGAAGTTCAAAAGCGCTGTCGAGTTGAGGTTTAGGGCAAATGGCATCGGCCCACAAAATCTCTGGTGTGCTACCAAATAAAGTGCGTAACCAGTGCAGCGGGTAGCAACCTAAGTCCATTAAAGCGCCACCACCTAAAGGTACGTTGTGGCGCAATGAGCCTGGTGTTTCGGCAATACGCACTGAAAAATTGCTGCGCACTGTGTGAATAGTGCCCAGCTCGCCACTCTTTAATAACCGCTCTACTTCCGCAAACACCGGATGAAAGCGGTAGTGATACCCTTCAATCAGTAAACGGCCACTGGCATCAGCCGCCGCCACCATGTCTTTGGCTTCTTCGGCGTCCATCGCAAAAGGCTTTTCACACAAGACGTGTTTGCCCTGTTGCAAAGCTTTAATGGACCACTCTGCATGCAAAGACGGCGGTAAAGCGTTATAAATCAGGTCGATATCATCACGGGCCAATAGCTCGTCATAACTGCCTAAAGCCAGTTCTATATCAAACTGCTGGGCAAAAGCCTGAGCTTTTTCAAGATTCGATGCAGCCACTGCTGCTATGACTACATCACGGCGCAAAGCGGCGGGCTGAATAATAGCCCGCTCGGCAATACGTGCGGCACCTAATAAACCTATACGGATCATAGTTATACCTTCTGTTTAGCCCATTCCCTTAAAGCTCTGCTTTTAACAAACAGCCTTTGCAAACTGCCTTAAAGCGGTAATTGCAGCAGCAACTGATAACTTTGGCCTGCCGTGATATTGCGTACCGCCAACTCCGCCTGCTGCACACCGTCCAGCCAGAGTGTTGGAGCTTTGACATCAGCAACTCGTTCAAACCGGATATGGAAGTCTGCGCCACGGAAACGGCGTAACACAGAGGCTTCGTTCCAACTGGCTGGCAGTTGAGGCGCCAAAGTTAAACCTTGTTGGTCGCCTTTCACTCCAAACAAACCTTCGACTAAACAACGATACACCCAGTGCACAGTGCCTGTATTAAACAGCTGGCTGGAGCGACCTGCAGTGCGTGGTAACGTCTGGTAAGCGCCACGGTAATAATTTGGAATAAATACCGGCAACTGGCCACGTTGTAACTGATCCTGTGGATCGTCCGACGGCAGCATTTGTTTTAATACCTGATAGGCTTTGTCGGCTTGATTCACCTGATACAAAGCGAACAGATAAAAAGCCGCAGCGTGGTTATAGACCGAGCCGTTTTCTGCCGAACCCGGATATTTCTGGGTTACACGGCCTACGTCTTCACGCATGGCTGTATAAGCAGGAGCCAACATTTGCGGACCATAAGGCGTATGCAATTGCTGCTCTACGGCTTTTAACAGTTGCTGCTGTTGTTCGCTGTTGGCGGCACCACTCAACAACGCCCAACTTTGTGGGTTCAGATAAATACGGCCTTCGGTATCTTTGCTGATGCCAAACACCACGTTATCGTCTGTGATACCACGGCCATACCAGTTGCCGTCCCACAAATACTTATTTACTGCGGCATTAAATTCACTGGCTTGCTGTTGATACAAAGCGGCCTGTTCGTCAAAATTTAAATCACGGCAAATTTGCGCCCAAACATTCAGTGCATAAGCCGCAGCTAAGCTCAACCAACCCGATACACCTTTGCCTTTGTAACCCACCATATTCATTGGGTCACACCAGTCGCCCTGCTCAATATAACTTAAGCAACGCTCGTCTTTTTTCAGCCATAACCAACCCATAGCGCGGTGGATATGTTCAGCCACAGTGTGTTGTTCTCTCGAGTCTTTATAGGCTACTTTTTCGCTTAAAAGCGCGTAATCATTGGTTTCAGCCAGATAAGCACTGATACAGACAGGTAACCAGACACATTGGTCGGTATGAGGCACCTGGTTGATGTATTTCAGTTCGGCGTCTTTGTGCAACAAGATACCGTCCGGCATTTCACCCGACAGATGCTGCTGCGATAAAGCCGTTAAAAAGGCCTGACGTGCCACAGCCGGTGCCAGATAGCTCATGCCCATATTATCCTGCAGATAATTACGGGTTTGTGGATCTGTGGTTAAGCGGTTGACGTCGCCGTGGTAATACACCTGACGCGCCAGCCAGTGGTTGACATAGTTATTCAGCTCCTGGTCCGGCGTGTCGATTTCCAGACAAGGCACAGCCTGGGCTACATAAGCGGCATAAGCCTGTTGGATCTGGCCGAAGCTCTCTGGCGTGCCAAACACTTGCTGACGAATTTGCGCAACTTCAGCTTTGTCATAAGCCGGACCAAACACAAAACGGTATTGCTCTGTCTGGCCAGAAGCTAAAGAAGCTCTGTATTGCATCACACAAGCTGGTGTTTCGTAATCCGAATCACCACAGCCTAAAAACGGCTGTTGCACTGCAGAAGGCGCATGTAAACCGCCCTGCCCTTCGAAGTGTTGCTGGTTCACTTCCCAGAAATCCGGTGTGCGTTCGGCCAACAAGAAGGTTTTGTCTTTTAAGAACTTGTTTTTAAAGTAATCCGGATACTTTTGATAAGGCGTGACTGATGAGCAGATAATAGCTTTTAAATCCGCATCATAACGGCCAGACTGGTTCATCCAGGACATATAACCGACCGGAAAATACGGATACAAGCTTAAGCGCCGGCTTTGCGTTGAATCATTGCGTACCGTCAGTTGCCATAACTCCAACGGTTGATCCGGGGTTAAGGTCAATAGCCATTCCACAGTTAAACCAGAGTCCAGCGTCAGCTGCCAGCGGATATCCGACTGGCCTGCTGAAAACACAAAGTTTTGAGCTTCTTTGCGCACCGGCTCGTAAGGCACAGACCAAATTTCACCGCTGTTTTCATCTTTGATATAAACAAAACGGCCCGGATGATGAGCGTAATAGGGCTGCTCCGGCTGCATAAAAGT
>JAHIWM010000152.1 GCA_018815765.1 Gammaproteobacteria bacterium
GCCCGGCCCAAAATCGTGCGTCCAAGGCGGCTGGGTAACTCGCTCGTCGCTACCGCTCCTCACTCAGACACTCCCAGCCTTAAAACCTTGGCCACCCAATTTTGTCCGGCTCGCGCCCCAATGGGGATTTGGTGCCAGTAGTTGGTATGGCTTTTTAGTTACAAAGTAGTAGTCTAATGAGACAAACTACAAGAGTTGGTCACGACTGGTCTATTGTTAGACGATGAAGCCTTCTTTCTTAATTTCCTTAATAAAATTGTCCAATTCGGATCTAACAACATTTCCAGCCTTACCTACAATCTCAACTTGTTCATAATACTTAGCTTCACTTTTTGCCCCCTGACTTTTCCAATGAAAAGGCGGCAAATACATTTCACCTTTAGGATTTTCTTGCGCTCCTAAGTGCCCCATACATTTCAACGTAAAATCAGATATAGCTTGAATCAAGCGAACTTTAGCTACTTCGGCATTGTTGTTATACAGTTTGAAAGGAGCCGTTGTAAATTTCGCACATTCTTCTAAACCATGGTAAAAATCTCGCCTAACTCCAGCATAACCAGCTTGCTCCAACCAATGATTTGTATTTTCATAAGGTAATAGAGTAAGTATTTCTTTGATTATTTTTTCGTCATGTGGTTTCTGCTGTTTTTCTACTTCGAGCATTTTAGCGTCATTGGTTTTTGATTGAATAAAAGTTAAATATTGATAGCCTAAATTATGTAATGCTCCAAAAATCATTAAAGCAACCCCAGCGATGTAAGCTGGGATATCTGGAACATCTATAGGTATATTAATATCGAATAGTTTCATTAGTACCGTTTTAATGATGAGATGTTCAATCACAGGAGCCGCAACAACAGCTGCACCCGTATAAAGCAAAATTCTAGTCACCTTATTTGAAAATGGGGATAGCAACCATCTTTTTACAATTTCTTTTAGTTCTTCCAATCCTGATTTTTCCATTTATATGTATCTCAAACTAAAAATATAACAGCCCGTTTTCAAACACAGCGTACCCGTAAGTCGAGCATAGTCCTGCCTTCTTTTATGATTTCTACTCATACCAAGCTAATGCTGATGTATCTCTATTTCAATAGATTTTTCTGAAATCAAGAAAGTGGCCCTGGGTAAAATTTACGCAGTTAGTAAAGAGGGCAGATTTATACTTGGTTAACGCAGCTGTAGCTTCGCTACTGTTTCTGACTCATAAAAATGAAAAGCGGAAGCAGATGGGAATCAAACCAGATGCTAAGCCTTCGTAGCCAGCTCAGCACCTGATTTTTAATCAATAAACAGGGTATTTCAGAAGGTAAAACTAATAGCCTTAAATCACATCCAGCGTTCTTTGCGGCGGCGGCCTGGGATCAGGGCTGGGACTATCAGACCTAATAACAAACCGGCGAAGCCCAGAATGGAGCCTAACACCATTTTGTCTTGCCAGAAGGCGGATGGTTTTTCCTGCAGTTGCTGGGTCAGCAGAGCTATGGTTTGCTGCGCAGTCGCTGTGGCTTTTTCTGCTTGTTGTACTGCAGCATCCGTTTCGTTCAGTTGTTGTTGCAGTTGATCTTTTTCCTGCTGTAACTGAGAAACTAAGCTTTGTTGCTGTTGTAATTGCTGTTGCAGTTCACCTGCTTCACCACCAAATACCGGGGTTAAGCTAACGTACTGTTTTAAAATCCAGCCGGTGCGGCCTTTGCTGTCGGTGAGTTGCCAGTATTCTGAGGTACTGTCTTCTGCAAGGAGTTTAATTTCTTCGCCAGCGGCGATGCTGCCAATGATCTTAAAGTCGCGGCCCGGGCCGCTGTAGATATAAGTGATCAGCTTATCGCTGATATAAGCATTTTGTGGGCTGACCGGGGTGCCTGTTGTTTCTTGTTGTGCAGTGACGCTTGTGCTTAGCAACACTGTGGCTAGTAGCATTCCTGCTTGCCATGGTCTTGAGGTGATCAACATAAAAATCCTAAAAAAACCGACCAACATCTGGCCAAAATGGAGAATTAAGTCGATCATAGGCCAGAAGATGATCACTTGACAACTCCTTCTTACAGAACAGGAAATAAGCCGCTATGGCGATGGAAGCTGAACTTAAATTTTTACTCATCCAAAGCACACTACCTGCTTTGGACTCTGTATGGCAGCAGCTGGCAGTCACAGTACAGAAGCATGAAAGCGTGCAATTACTCAATGCTTATTATGAAACGGATGAGCTGTGGTTTCGCCGTTTTGATGCTGGCCTTCGAACCCGGCTGAAAAAAGGTCAGTTTGAACAAACTATTAAATTAGCAGGGCAGCAGCATGGCGGTTTGCATCTGCGGCCTGAGTACAATCTGCCTTGTGCTTCGGTCTGGCCTGAACTCAATGCTTTTCCTGCTGAAATATGGCCACAAGGTACAGATTTAGCGCTGCTGCAAAGTCAGCTGAAACAGTTGTTTCGCACTGACTTTGTTCGTCAAAGCTGGTTATTAACGCTAGCGGATGGCAGCACAGTGGAAGCTGTGCTGGATCAGGGCGAAGTGGTATCAGGAGAGCAGCGCGAAGCGATATTTGAGCTGGAACTGGAGCTGCAACAAGGTGATGTCAAAGCTTTATTTGCACTGTCACGCCAGTTGGTGCAGTTGTTGCCGCTGCGTTTGGGCTGGCAGTCTAAAGCGGAGCGGGGTTATCGTTTGGTGCAAAATCAGCCTTTGGTCTTTATGCCAGCCGATCACAGCAGTACAGCGGCTTTATTAAAATCTCTGCAGTACCACGAAAGCTATTTTTTACGGAGTCAGGATCCGCAGTCATGGCAAGTAATAGGCCAGTGCCTGAACGCTCTAGCTATAGTATCCAAAGACTTCGCCGCTTTGCCGTCACCTGATGCGACACAAGCCTTGAGTTTTTTCAGCAGTGCAGCTTATAACTGTGCCCTGCTGAATTGTTCTGAATCTTTGTTTTCTGTCTGAGGTACTGATGAGCCCATTGACCGCCCGGTTAGCCGCTGTATTGCCGTCTGAGTTACAGCATGAAGTCGATCTGGTATTGCCTACTTTGGTGATGCCGGACTTAAGTACTGAACAGCAGCAGGATCTCAAACTCTTACTGGCGGTCAGTCCATTTTTAAGCCGGGTGATGCAACAGCAACCAGAACTTATTGCAGTGCTGCTGAATAAACAGCTGTTGGCTAAGCCTTTAACACATCAGAACCCTCTGTCTGATCTTGCCGAACAAACCGAAGCTACTGTATTTAAAGCTTTGCGCCGTTGCCGTAATGCACAACTTGCCCAAATTCTGGTGGCCGATATTCTCGCTGTAAAATCGACAGAGCAGTGCCTGCTGGATATCTCCGCTATGGCAGATAACCTGATTCACAGGGCTTATCAGTGGGCTTATCAGGATGTGGCCACTCAGTGGGGCCAGCCTTTGGATCAACAAGGCAAGCCTATGCCTTTACTGATTTTAGGTATGGGGAAATTGGGCGGTGGTGAGCTGAATTTCTCATCCGATATCGATTTGATTTTTACTTATCCACACAACGGTGAAACCAGCGGTGGTCGTCGGTCTGTTGAAAATCAGCAGTTCTTTACCAAATTAGGCCAGAAGCTGATATCAGCTTTGCATCAGGTCACGGCCGATGGTTTTGTGTTTCGAGTCGATATGCGCTTGCGGCCTTTTGGCGATTCTGGCCCGCTGGTGCTGAGTTTTGCGGCGATGGAAGATTATTATCAGGCGCAGGGCAGAGAGTGGGAACGTTACGCCATGCTCAAAGCCCGTATTCTGAACCCGGATCCTGTGCATGCGGTGGAGCTGAATCAGCTGCTAAAACCTTTTGTCTATCGTCGTTACATCGACTATTCAGCGCTGGAATCCTTACGTCGGATGAAACAGCTGATAGAGCAGGAAAACCGCCGTCGTAACCGCGTGGACAATATTAAGCTTGGTGCTGGTGGCATACGCGAAGTGGAGTTTGTCGTGCAAACTCTGCAGTTGATCCGGGGTGGTCGTATTCCAGAGTTGCAGCAAGTGTCTATTTTTAAAGCCTTAGACGCTTTGCAAAACCAGCAGTTGTTAGAGCCTGAACAGCATCAGCAATTGCGGCAGGATTATCTGTGGTTACGTAAAGTGGAGCAGCTGCTGCAAGGGCTGGACGATCAACAAACTCAAACCTTGCCAGCCGATGAGTTGAATCGGCAACGACTGGTGCTGGGTTTAGGCTTTAGCAACTGGCAACAACTGACCGACACTACAGAGCAGGCCATGGGCCGGATTCATCAGCACTTTAAGCTGGTGATTGATCAGGGCGACAATCCTGAACCGGAAGAAATGGTGTTAGGCCGTTTATGCTGGGACAGTGAATTGCCGTCAGCAGATTTAGCTGAGCATCTGGACTGGCTAGCAGTTGATGAAGCAGTGCAATTGCTGGAGCATTTAAAGCAGTTTAAGCAGGATTGCCAAAAACGCAGTGTAGGCCCAAGAGGCCGTGAGCTACTGGAAAAACTCATTCCGTTTTTATTGCATCAATTGGCCAAACAACAAGGTTCGGCCCTGGTATTACAGCGGGTGCTGGGCGTGTTCCGGCAGATTGTCAGCCGTACTGCTTACCTGGAGTTGTTATCTGAGAATCCACCAGCGCTACAGCAACTGGTGATGTTGTGTCATAAAAGTGGCTGGCTGGCTGAATACCTGGCGCGTTATCCGTTGTTGCTGGACGAACTGATAGACCCGTCCCAGTTGTATCAGGTGGCTGACTCAACGGATTATCAGGATAAATTACGTCAAAGCATGTTGCGAGTGCCGACTGATGATTTAGAGCTGCAAATGGAAGTATTGCGCCAGTTTAAACAGGCACAACAACTGCGCATTGCGGCGGCTGATATCACGGGTATTTTGCCGTTGATGAAAGTCAGCGACCATCTGACCTTTTTAGCCGAAGCCATTATTGCCGCAGTAGTGGAGTTATCCTGGCAGCAAATGGCAGAAAAGTACGGTTTACCTGCAGGTTTAAAACCAGAAGACGCCAAAGCTTTTGCTGTGCTGGCTTATGGCAAACTGGGTGGGTTGGAGCTGGGTTATGGTTCGGATTTAGATTTGGTTTTTGTGCATCAGTGCGACAATCTTGCGCCAACTCAAGGTGACAAAGCTATTGATTCACGGCAGTTTTATATCAAGATGGTGCAGCGCATAGTGCATATGTTTACCACCAGAACTCCAAGTGGTGTGTTGTATGACATAGACACCCGCTTGCGACCTGCCGGTAATGCCGGGCTATTGGCTGTGCATATTGATACCTATGCCGATTATTTGGAGAAAGAAGCCTGGACTTGGGAGCATCAGGCGTTAGTGCGTAGCCGTCTGGTCTATGGCGACAGCAAAATTGCCCAACGTTTTAATCAGATACGCAGTGAAGTGTTAGCTAAACCAAGGGATTTAGCCGTGCTAAAAGCTGAAGTCACTGAAATGCGGCAAAAGCTGCGGCAGCATCATGGCGAGCAGTCTACTGAAGTGAAACATGCGTCTGGTGGCATAGTGGATCTGGAGTTTATCAGTCAGTATTTGGTACTGGCTTATGGCAGTCAGTATGCGGATTTGTATTTCTATAGTGACAATATTCGTATTCTGGATGCGGCCGCTGCCGCTGGTTTATTGCAGTTGGAACAGACCCAGGCGTTACAACAGGCGTATCAGCAATTAAGAGGAGTCAGTCACAGACAAACTCTGGATCCTGCTACACAAACAGCTCAGCAGTTAGAGGATGCGATGGAGCAAGTGCGACAAGTGTGGGAGCAGTTATTTAGCTAAAACGCAGCAGGCGCCGTGCAGAGTATCAGCTATTTACTCTGCGGCGTGGTGCGTTGATATTGATGCAATTTTGCTGCAAAAAAGGAATGATTTTGTCGGTCAGCACCACAGCTCTGGACACATTGCAGAAGTAGGCCTGCACAGGTTGTTCAAAGTCAGAGGAAATAGCTTGTGAAGCTTCCTGGATGGCGCTGATATAACTAAAGTCGGTCTGGAAATAGTGTTTTACTTTGTAGTCCTTTGACAGCACCCAAAATAGCTCAACACCTTCTTTTCTGCCTTGCATCGTCAGCACTGTTTTTAAGGTATCGCCTACCCGGAAACGTCTGTCGATTTCATTGCCTTTCCAGTTTTCAGGTAAAGCGACCATACGGTTGGCTCTGTCCCGTAACAAGGGGATCAGGTTGCTGTGATCTTCAGTGAGTTCAATCACAAAGTCAGCTGAGTCTTCATCTGTGTTATTAAAAGAACTACGAATATTGCTGTAAAAATTGGTAAAGCCTTTGACTGCTTCTGAACTTTTTTCAGACAGTTTATCCGGCTTGAAATACAGCAATTCCGGTTTAAACATCACAATAGCAGCAAGTATAAACAACAAAGCTGCAAGCAATAAGTGCTTGATCCAAAACCACATAGCTTTTATCCCTGGTCAGCGTCACTGCATCATAGCCTGCCTTGACGCTGCGCTGCAACTTCCGTTCGTGCCGAAAATGCTGCAGCTATTTTTTAATACAAACTTGGATCGTCCGGATTTGGCCGGGTTTTAAAACGACGATGCAGCCACATATATTGTTCAGGGTGTGCCAGAACACCTTGTTCCAGCCATTGATTGACGCGGGTCACATCGTTTTTATCATCACCGCTTGGGAAGTTTTCAAAGGCCGGCAATGCGTCCACGCGATAGCCCTGATACCCAGGTAAACGATAACAATGAATAGGAACAGTTTCACAATTGGCACTGCCGGCAAACAACAAAGTACCTGTGGTCGTCGCTGTTTCTTTTACTGCGAAAAATGGCACGAACTCGGCTTTATTGCGGCCATAATCTTGATCAGGCAGATAAAAGCAGACTTCTTTTTCGTTTAAGGCTTTGATCATGGTGCGTACATCACGTTTACCAATCAGGTAGCGGTTTGATCTCACCCGGCCATGGTATTGGAAATACTCCATAATTTCATTGTCGTTAGGACGGTAAAAACCTACGGCTGGGCAATGAAAACCAAAGGTACGGGCAATCATTTCCAGAGATAAAAAGTGGCCACACAGCAGCAATACACCTTTGCC
>JAHIWM010000153.1 GCA_018815765.1 Gammaproteobacteria bacterium
AATATCGTCCAGAGAACGGCTGCTACCTGCAAATAATACTTTGGCTGCATCCGGGTGCAGATAGGCAGAACCTGTTAAGGACTCAAACTCACCTTCAGCTGTGCCATCTTTATGTAACCAGCGCATACGTGGGCTGGTCAGATACATCAGGCTATTGGCATAAGGCCGTACTTTTTCTTCTGACGGAGTATGTAGAGTAATCACCCCCACAGCACCACGTTCAGCCGCATTTTCCGCTTTTAAACTTTGGATATGAGCCGCTTCTTCGCTAGGCAACGACTTAGGGCGACCGCTGAGCATCACTACTATTTTGCCTTTGACATCCAGATTGGCGTAATCATCCAGATTAAACTCCTTGGATACCAGACCATAACCGACAAACACCAATGGTGCAGTCACATCTACCTTAGCATGCGAAATACTAGGGCCAGTGAAAAACTGTTTTGGATAAGCAAAGTCTGTGGTTTTGCCATTTCTCGTTAATGACATTTTGGCACTGCTTTGCACCAGCAAAGCTTTGCGCATAGGCACAGATTGGAAATAACCCTGTTCGCCCGCTGGATCTAAACCTAAACCGGCCAGTTGAGTGGCAATATAATTAGCGGCAATTTGGTGACCACGACTGCCGGTATCCCGGCCTTCCAGACTATCATCACCCAAAAAATTCATATGAGCTTCAATGGCTTTGGCACTGGCTTTTGGCTGCGCTGCCACAGAAGAAGGTGTTGGGGTACTTTGGCAACCCGCCAGCACCAGCATGGCGGATAAAGCACTGACTGACATCAGTTTCATAATAATTCCTTAAAAATTCAGGGGCGTCAGCCCCCGAGACTTAGTTTTTAGCCTGATAACGCTGCTGATATTTATCATGTAATTGTTTATGTCTGCTGTTCAAATCAACAGCGCGGCCATCAATCCACATGTAACGTACTTTGTGTCCCAGATAGTCAAAAATATCACCATCAGACACTACCAGAGTGGCTGCTTTACCCACTTCGATACTACCGATTTTATCAGCTACGCCAGCAATAGCGGCGGCGTCAAGTGTAACAGAACGTAACGCCTGCTCCGGGCTTAAGCCATAGCTGATAGCCTGTCCTGCAGCAAAGACCACGTTACGGGTATCCCAGTAGCCATCCAGTGATAACGCAAACTTCACACCGGCTTTTGCAAGCTGAGCTGGCGTCTGGAACGACTGGCTGGTCGCTTCATCTGCACGCTCAGGAATGCCATAAGGTGAGGTATAAATCACGGAAACATTTGCAGCAGCCAGCTGTGGCGCAATACGCCATGCGTCGCGGCCACCTACTATAGTCAGCGCAAAACCATACTGCTGTGCAAACTTGATGGCTTGTTCAATTTGGCGCTCGTCATTAGCATGCACAAAGACTGGCAATTCACCTTTAAACACCGGGATCATGGCCTGCCAGCGTGAATCCACAGGCAGTTTTACATCTTTGCCGACAGCGTCAGCATAAGCTTTGGCTGTTTTGAAGTAGCCCTCCAGATCAGCCATCGCCTTTTTGCTGGCTTTGCGAATATCTTCCGGCTTTTGTGGACGCCATGGGTTTGGCATCACATCAGCCCGTGGCCATTTGATATGCAAAGCCACTGAATCGACCACTGTCGCATCTTTCCAGTTCCAGGCGTCCAGTTGCATCAACGCCGACTGGCCCATAAGTAAAGCGCCATTTGGATACACCAGTGTGTAACTAAAGCCATTAGCGCGAATCGTAGGTACTACTTCAGAGTCGGCGTTGTAGGCCACCTGGGCTTTGATATCCGGGTTGGTCTGAGTGACTTCAGTGGTGTCGTCGGTAGAGCGTACCGCTTCAATTTCGGTTAAACCCAACTGATTCGCCAAAGCGACCAGGCCAGGATAGAGTTGCTTGCCTTGTAAAGACAACACTTGTGCACCAGCAGGCACGGCTAAATCTGTGCCTATAGCACTAATTTTACCGTCGACCAATAACACATCTGTGTCCTTTAATACGCCATTGGTCACTGTATGCACAGTCGCATCCTGTAATAGGATGGCTTGAGCTTGTTTAGGTGCTGGCGCTATGTCGTTGGCCTGTGCTGTTAGGCTCAGCGCCGCTGTCACCAGTAAAAGCCCGTGAAAGCCAAAGTAATTGGAGTTGCAGCGAGGCGACAAATGATTGAGACCCCAGGAGCATAGTCGTCCTATGTGACTGGGGCGAGAGAGTGCAGTCAACAATGCTGCAGCTTCAAGTACGAAGGGTTTAGAATGTTTCATTGATGACTCCATTAATGCTGGTGATCAAAAGCAAGAGATAACACGTCGTGGTTATCTTCACAGTGCCAAACCGGGTTGTTGGCTTTGTACGACGCGCCAGACCCTGCTTTTTCGTCATCAGAAGACTGCAATACCTTCTGGATCAGCTGTTGTTTTTCACTGGCAACCTGTTGTTGCAATTGCTCGTCTTTCGTCAGCTGATAATAAGGCGCACCTTCAATCCAGGTTTGCTGGGCACGGGCGTACACAGACAATGGATGCGCAGACCATAAGACGAAGTCGGCCTGCTTGCCTTCTTCCACAGAACCTACTTTGGCATCAATTTTCAGCTGCTTCGCCGGATTGATAGTCACCATATTCAGCGCTTGTTGCTCATCCATACCACAGTAGACGACTGATTTAGCTGCTTCCTGATTCAGACGGCGCTGTAAATCCGGGCTGTCTGAGTTGACGCTGACCAGAACACCTTGTTGCTGCATTAAACAAACGTTGGTTGGAATAGCATCCTGCACTTCCATTTTATAAGCCCACCAGTCGGCAAAGCTGGATGCGCTGGCACCATGTGCTTTCATCTCGTCCGCTACTTTGTAGCCTTCAAGAATGTGCGTGAAGGTGGTGATGTTAAAGCCCATTTCATCAGCCAACTTAATGATCATCAAAATTTCTGACGCAACATAAGAGTGAACATGGATAAAACGTTTTTTGTCTAAAATCTCAACCAAAGCCTTGATACGATAATCCACTCGCGGCGGCGCTGTTTTTGCGCGCTCAGAACTGGATAAATCCTCATAGTCTGCCCATTGTGCTTTGTATTCTTTAGCGGCCTGGAAGGCGTCGCGGATAATAGTATCGACACCACTACGGGTTTGTGGGTAGCGGGTAACAAAGTCTTCACCCCAGTTGGATTGCTTGACGTTTTCACCTAACGCAAACTTGATGCTTTCTGGTGCGCCTTTAAATTTCAACTGTTCTGAGTTGTCACCCCAACGCAGCTGAATAATTTGCGCCTGGCCTCCAATAGGATTGGCACTGCCATGCAATAGCTGAGCTGTCGTAGTACCACCAGCTAAACCACGGTAGATATTAATATCGTCAGCATCTAACACATCACCGATACGCACTTCAGACGTCACGGCATCCGAGCCTTCGTTCACCCCCTGATCAATAGCGATATGCGAGTGTTCATCAATAATACCGGCCGTTAAGTGCATGCCAGTAGCATCAATCACGGCAAAACCTGACGGAGTAGATAAGTTTTTGCCAATTTTGACAAACTCACCATCTTCCACCAGCACATCGGTATTTTCTAACTTACCTGCTTTAGCTGAAGTCCAGACAGTGGCATTTTTGATATGCACATTTTGCTGTTTGGCTTTTTCAATCACACCAAAAGCCCGGTTAGGCGTGGTTAATTTCGACATTAACACAGGTTTTTCTGCGACTTTCTTCTGGTCATCTTTAGCAATCAAAGGCTGCTGCAAACTGCTGATGGCAACATGAGCGCCCTCTGCTGTCACCAACTTGCCTTGTAAGGTTTTGCCTTTAAGTTCACCGCTAAACTGTGCTACACCAGAGCCTTGCCCCAGAGCTTTTAAATCCAAAGTAAATTGCAGCTGATTGTTTTGCACAGCTACATGATTCAGTTTGCTGGTTTTATCAGCCAGTTTCACCAAACCTTCAACTGAGCCTTTTTTGTCCGTCAGCTCTAATGGCAAGCTACTGCCATTCACAGCAAGCTGATAAGTACCGGCGAAAACAGGTAAATCCATAGCGCTAAATTGCTGTTGCTGACCACGAACCCAGGTCGCCACTATTTCGCCATCAGCAAATAAATCACCTTTACTGACCACTAAGTCGGCTTGATAGCCCTCGGCAATTTTACCAATCTGGTTATCCATACCTAACCATTTGGCGGGTTCTGTGGTTAATGCAGCTAAAGCTTTTTGCTGGCTTAAGCCATAAGACACAGCTTTACGTAAGTTAGGCCAGAATTGTTCTGGTTTTTCCAGTTTATGCATCGTCAGGGCAAAAGGAACTTTGGCCTGTTCTAAAACTGCAGCGTTCGATGGAGCTCTTTCCCAATGACGTAACTGAGCCAGTTCTACATCTAACTGGTCATTCATTTGCTGTACCGCAGGAGCTGGTGGAAAAGCCAGAGGTAAAATCAGCGGACGGCCCGTAGCTTTGATCTGATCAATCCGGCTGTATTCATAGCCTGAAGCCACCAGCGTTGCTTTATCCAGACCAAACTCTTTTAGCACTTTATCGGCACGCAACAAGGCCTGATCGTCTGTAGCCTCAAAAACTAACCCCTGGGTTTTTAACTGAGCTAAAGCAGCTAAATCTGCGTTAAATTCAATGGCCTGATTGTAAAAACGCCAGTTACCTTTGCCATAAGCCTGGCTGTACCAAGTGGCATCAGCCAAAGTTTGCCGAATTAACGCTATGCTGCCCATCAAAGAGGATGGATAACTTTGCACTGAAGTGCCTTTACTAAAAGCCATAAACTGATTGGCCTGAGCACGCATCACTGCTTCGTTCGGTAAGCCTGGCACTAAGGACGCAACAAAAGCCTGACCACGGAAAATGCCATCAAAACGGGCGGATTGCACTGTGGTAAAACCCTGCTGCTGATAGCTTTTAGCTTGTTCAGCGTCAGGTTTAAATTCATTCACCCACTGTTGGCGGGCATGAATGGCTGCATTACTAGCATTGCCACCTTTGCGATCATTACTGTAATTCGGCTTGCGGCCAAAACCAGCTTTGTCATCTTTCTCCGCTTTTGGCAGACCATATTGGCTGTATAAATCGATAAAACCCGGATAAATAAAATAACCACTGGCATCTATCGTCTGATAGCCAGCAGGCACTTCGGCTTTGTTTTGTATTTTGCTGATTTTTCCGTTGCTAATCAGTACTGTGGCGTTATCCAGACGTTTACCTGGCTCAGTGATGACGGTGGCGTTGGTCAAAGCGTACAATTGTGGGGATTTATCGCGTATGCCTTGTACCGGCGTGGTTTGATCCGCCGAAGCTGCAGGCAATAGCGCGCAAAGCATTGCCGTACTGCACAAGGACAGTCTTAGTTTGATCATGGATGTTTCCTGGTTTTATTGGGATTTTGCCCTGTAAACTGAATGAGGAAAAGCATGCAGCAAGGCGGGCTTAATCCCAACAGCAGGTTACGATGAAGCAGCCCCTATTAGTAATGGTTGATAACTCAGGTTATATAAATCCTGCTCTGCCCTTGGCATGCTGAAGTAATAACCTTGTACCAGGTAGCAAGCGTTGTTTTTTAAGAATTCAACCTGTTCAATGGTTTCCACCCCTTCAGCCACCACACGTAAGTTCATTTTTTGTGCCATCGCAATAATGGCCGCCACTATGTCCATGTCGTTGGTGTCATCCGGAATATCTTTGACAAAAGAACGGTCAATTTTCAGCTCGTCTACCGGGAATCGCTTTAAATAACTCAGCGATGAATAGCCTGTACCAAAGTCGTCAATAGATAAAGTCACCCCGAGTCCTTTTAACTCATTTAACTGGGCAATAGCCGCATCAGTGTCTCCCATTAACATCGACTCGGTAATTTCGAAAATAAGTTTATCTGGTTGAGCACCAGTACGTTGCAGCACCCGCTCAACCACCTCTGTCAGGTTTTGATCGGTAAATTGCCGCGCCGACAGGTTAATCGAAATGGTGACATTGTGGCCACGGGATTGCTGGCGACTGATAAAACGGCAGGCTTCCCAGATAATCCATTCACCAATTTCGACAATCAAGCCTGTGCTTTCCGCCACAGGAATAAAACGCAGCGGCGGGATCATCGAACCATCAGGCCGGATCCAACGTAATAAGGCTTCGTACCCTATCACCACGTTGGTTCTGATATCTATTTTTGGCTGGTAATACAACACAAACTGATGCTCACGTATGGCTTCACGTAACTGGTTTTCAATTTGTAATTTCTCTTTGGCTGCTTCGTTTAAATCCTGACTGAAAAAATGGTAGGTATTGCGGCCACGCGCTTTCGCTTCGTACATTGCCAGGTCCGCATGCTTGAGCAGCAGTTCTTCATCCGCCGCATCCTCAGGTGCTATGGTAATGCCAATACTGGCGCTGATAG
>JAHIWM010000154.1 GCA_018815765.1 Gammaproteobacteria bacterium
ACACTTCCCAGAATTTGTGTCAAGCCAGTGTTTTGAAATTATTTATCAAACTCACCTACTTAACTGCTTCGCTTCACTTTTGAGCCTTTCGACTCCACCGCGTTGCGAGGCGGCCATTTTAGTGATTTTCAACTCCGTGTCAAGCGATGTTTTCCATCATTTTTCACTTCAGTTCAAATCCACCCCAGAGCTGCTTTCGCATCACCCCGTTGGCATGGCGCGCATTATAGGGAGTTTTTGGCAGCGTGCAATACCAAATCTTAGTTTTTTGAGGCTTTGGTGATCGTTTGCTGGTTAAACCGTCAATATGGGCAAAATAGCTCCAAAAACAATATCAGTAACCATGCATTTAGTAGTTGGCTGCTTAAGAACTAGTCGCTAATATGAAAGAGCTTTAAGTATTTATATGTATTTACTCTGACTCTTTCATCTTTATTACTTAGGAAATCTTTATGTTAGCTAATTTACAACGATCCTTACCTTTTACTCTGGCGTTAGCCATCATCGTTTATCTGGTTTTACTATTAATCCCTGATCTTGCTTTAAGTGCTTCTGTATTAGTGACCATAGGTGTAGTGCTGGGTGGTGTATTGGTGCCTGTTCTGGTTGAAGTCAAAGGTGCCTCTATTGCAAGCACAGGTTCTCCGGCAGCAGCTAAAACAAACTACGACGGTGAAACTGCTACTTTATATGTAGGTAACTTACCTTACCGTGCCAATGAAGATGCTGTACGTGAGTTGTTCCAAAAGTTTGGTGTAGTCGTCAATGTACGTTTGATGAAAGATCGCCAGACGGGCCGTCGCCGTGGTTTTGGTTTTGTTGAAGTGGCAGCGAAAGATGCCAACAAGATGATCCAGAAGTTAAACGACTTTGCGTTCCAGGAGCGTACGTTAAAAGTGCGTGAAGCCAAAGAACGTCAGGACGGTGACGATAACGACGAATAAACTCTATTAGTCCTGATATAAATCTGGCCAGCAGCTCTGCTGGCCAAATCCCATCTGTTTGACTCTTAACTTTTGCTGTTCCGTCAATTCTTGTGTTGCAATAAAACTATCCTGATTCTTCTCTTTATATAGAGAAGTAATTCCCACCGCTAAATGTTGCACTCTTCTGGCTATTGCATCGGCTGTATCAAACAGCTTTGGGGCTTCTGTAAAAGCAGAACGGATCTCTTGGGCTAAAAAAGGAAAATGAGTGCAGCCCAGAATAATAGCTTTAGGCGCGAATTCATTTAGGCCACTGTCTTTGATAACCACAGCTACTTCGGCTTTCACATCAGCACCTGCCCAGACTTTTTGCTCCGCCAGCATCACTAGTTCGCTGCTACCGACCAATTGCATCTGACTCTCGCCAGCATAATCGGCTACCAGCTTCTGTATATAGTGGCCTTTGACTGTGGCTGGGGTGGCCAACAATGCCATTTTTCCGCCAGCACAATATAAAGCAGCAGGTTTAATGGCCGGTACTACACCGACAAAAGGCAAATCAAACTGCTGACGCAACCAATCAACAGCTTGAGTAGTAGCTGTGTTGCAGGCGATGACAATCAGATCCACCTGATGGATCAGCAGATGTTCGGTTAGTTGTTTTAAGCGTCGGCGGATAAATAACTCAGACTTAGTGCCATAAGGCAGGTATCTGTTATCCATCATATAGAGGTAGTCCGCAGGCACTAAAGCACGCACCGCCTCTAATATAGAAAGACCACCCACTCCACTGTCGATAAAACCTATGCGCATGCCATATCTTCTGAAAAAATCTATCGAAAAGCTCTGGTGCTATTTTGCCAGACATTCGCCCGCTAAGGCAGTTGCTCTGCTACTTTTATCTGCAGTCTGCTTTTGCTGATAGACATTCAGGCAAAAGCCCTTAGAATAGGCCGCTTTTTCGACAACAGGTGACAGGCAATGGCTTTAGGGCAAGTATTTCCGGATTTATATGAAACTCAACTGGCAGAAAAGCAAAATGGCATACAGCAGCTGTTTGCATCCTATGCGTTGCCAGAGTTAGAGTTATTCCGCTCCGAACCCAGCCATTATCGTCAACGTGCTGAATTTCGGGTCTGGCATGAAGGGGACGATTTGTTCCACATTATGTTTGACTCTGAAACCAAACAAAAACAGCGCATTGATTACTTCCCTGTCGCCTGCAAACAAATAGCCGACTTTATGCCTGTACTGCTGGAAGAGCTAAAAAAGCGTCCGGCGCTGCGGAACAAGTTGTACCAGATTGATTACTTAAGTGGCCTAAGTGGCGAGCTGTTGGTTTCTCTTATTTATAAGAAGCCGCTGAGTGATGACTGGGCCGAACAAGCTGCTTTATTAAAAGCCGACTTGGCAGAACAATGGCCACTGGACTTTATTGGCCGCTCGCGTAAACAAAAAGTGTTAGTGCATCGCGACCATATTATTGAAAAGCTGACAGTAAAAGACCGCACCTTAAGTTACCAGCAAATTGAAAACAGCTTTACCCAGCCAAATGCCAAAGTAAATCAGCAGATGCTGGAGTGGGCTTGTGATATATCAAACCAGCTCAAAGGTGACTTGCTGGAACTTTATTGTGGTAACGGTAACTTCTCGCTGGCCCTGACGCCTTATTTCCGTCAGGTCGTTGCTACCGAGATTGCCCGCAGTTCAATTAAATCGGCACAGCTGAATATCGAAATGAATCAGGTGACAAATTTGCAGGTGTTGCAGATGTCGGCTGAAGATGTCAGTGCGGCCATGGCCACAGGCAAGCAATTGAAGACTTTGGATTTATCAGAGTTACAGTTGGACACCATTCTGGTTGACCCGCCACGGGCAGGTTTAGATCCGGCGACTGAAGCTTTTGTCAGCCAGTTTAACGATATTATTTATATCTCCTGTAATCCTGTCACTTTAGAACAGAATTTACAGCAACTAAGCAAAACCCACGAGATCAAAGCTTTTGCTTTGTTTGATCAGTTCCCTTACACCCACCATATTGAATCTGGTGTCTGGTTACGCAAACTTACTGCTTAGCTTTGTGACAACTGACTTTTGCGACCATAACTGGCTGCACCATGAGCCATCCAGCGCAACTGCATAATAGTGCGCTGGGTGATTTGTTTACGCTGCTCTGCCGTTGCATCCAGCGTATCTGCCCCGGCATGAAAAACTAAGATCACCATAGCTTCCGCCTGCATTTGAGCACGTTCGGCCGGACAATCCGTTTCTTTGCGCAGATAATCCGCCAGCTCAGCACCAAAATGATAAATCTCACGCGCTACCGCACTACGAAAAGCCGCCGATGTGCCTGAACGTTCACGCAGCAGTAAACGAAATACGTTACTGTGGCCTGTAACGAATTCCATAAAGGTTTCAATAGAGGTGCGGATCACGCTGCCATTGCTTTCAATACGATGCCGGGCCTGACGCAATAACTGACGAAGCATCAGACCGGCTTCATCGACGAGGGTTAACCCTAATTCATCCATATCAGTAAAATGGCGATAAAACGAAGTTGGAGCAATACCTGCTTCGCGCGCTACTTCACGCAAACTTAAACTTGAGTAGCCTTTATCAGCACTAAGCTGCTGAAAAGCTGCATCTATAATAGCGCGTCTGGTTTTTTCTTTTTGTTGGGCGCGGGTCACGGCTCACTCCTTTTTGCTTCTGGCTCATTTTAACGCTTGACCCTGCAACTTTGCACGGCTAAATTAGCTTACAGTTGTAAGCCTAAAGTTCCCAAAATGACTAAACCCCCAATGATCTGGACCAACGTAATTCTGTTTGCGTCCACTTTTCTTGTTGCCGCCGTTCTGGTCCCTTGGTATGCCATAGCTGTTGGTTTTACCTGGACCGAGATTATTGCCACTGTTTTATGTTTGGGTTATTGCGGTATGTCGATCACCGCCGGTTACCACAGACTCTGGGCCCACAAAACTTATGATGCGCATCCTGCTTTACAATGGTTTTATGCCATAGGTGGTGCTTTTGCTCTGCAAAACAGCGCTCTGCACTGGTCTTCCGATCACCGTGTCCACCATAAATTTGTTGATCAAAACGATAAAGACCCTTACTCAGCACAGCGTGGCTTTTGGTTCAGCCATATTGGTTGGATGTTACGTGAATACCAAAGCAATACCTATGCTGATTACAGCAATGCCCGCGACTTACAGAACAATAAAATCGTGATGTGGCAACACAAAAACTATCTGCTGCTGACTGTAGCAACCAACTTTGGTATCCCGCTGTTTTTAGGCTGGTTAACAGATAGCTATATCGGCATGTTATTAAGCGTTGGTGTTTTACGTTTAGTACTGAGCCACCATTTTACGTTTTTTATTAACTCTTTAGCCCATATCTGGGGCAACCAGCCTTACACCGATCAGAACAGCGCACGAGATAACGGCATACTGGCTTTCTTAACTTATGGTGAGGGTTATCATAACTTCCACCATATTTTTGAATACGATTACCGCAACGGCATTAAATGGTGGCAATTTGACCCAACCAAATGGCTGATTAAAAGCTGTTCCTGGTTAGGTTTAACCCGCAATTTACGGGTCTGCCCGCCGGACCGTATCGAAAAAGCCAAAGTGCAGATGCAACTGAAACGTGCCCAGGCCAAAGTGTCGCACTTGCCAGACGCTGAACTGGTGATGCAACGCCTTGAGCATGAGTACGAGTTGCTGATGGAAAAAATGCATGCCTACTACGATGTGAAAAAAGTACTGTTGCAACAGAAAAAACAACAACTGATGCAACAGTACAATGAATTTGATTTAAAGCAGCAAATGCTGGAAGTACGACGTAATTTGCAACTGCAGCAAAAACGCTGGCAGCAGCTAACAGCTCAATTTACCTAAGCATTTGATAAAAATTGACGAAAGGTGGCATTTGCCGCCTTTTTTATCGCCTTTCATTCAGGATTTCTGATTAAATATAAAGAGTGCAGTCAGCGAAGGAATAACCCGGTGGTTAAAGCAACTCAAAGCAAAACATATGATTTTGATGCAATTATTATAGGCACAGGTCCAGGCGGCGAAGGTGCAGCGATGAATCTGGCGAAAAGTGGCAAAACTGTGGCTGTGATTGAGCGCCATCAGCAAGTCGGCGGCGGCTGCACACACTGGGGCACGATTCCTTCTAAAGCACTACGTCATTCGGTCAGCCGTTATATAGAATACAAAGAAAACCCGCTGTTTCAGATGGATGATCAATCGTCCAACCTCACCTTCCCGCATATTTTAAAACACGCTGCTGGTGTGATTCGAAAGCAGGTGCAGCTACGCGGCAGTTTTTATGAGCGCAACAGAGTCAAAGTATTTCAGGGCAATGCTTCTTTTGTTGATGCACACCAGATCCGAATAGCGCAGGACGGCTCACCGGACCAGATTATTTCTGCCGAACATATTATTCTGGCGACTGGCTCTCGCCCTTACCGGCCGCAAAATGTCGACTTTACTCATAGCCGTATTTTTGACAGCGACACTATATTGTCGTTAACAGATGACGTGCGACATATCATTATTTTTGGTGCAGGCGTGATTGGCTGTGAATATGCGTCGATTTTCCGTGGTTTAGGGGTGCGGGTGGATTTGGTCAATACCAGAGACAGGTTGCTATCTTTTATGGATGCTGAAATCTCTGATGCTTTAAGTTATCACTTCTGGAATTCTGGTGTGACTATTCGTCATGGCGAGGAGTTTGACCGGATTGAAGGCTGTGATGATGGGGTGATTTTACACCTGCAATCCGGCAAAAAAATGAAAGCCGACTGTATCCTGTTTGCCAATGGTCGCACCGGCAACACTGACAAATTAAACCTCAATGCCATTGGCTTAAAAGCAGATAGTCGTGGCCAGTTAAAGGTGAATGACAACTATCAAACTGAAATCCCAAGCGTGTACGCCGTGGGCGATGTGATTGGTTACCCAAGCCTCGCCAGTGCCGCTTATGATCAGGGCCGTATCGCCGCCAATTCCATCATTCATGGTAACTGCAGTACCTATCTGATTGATGATATTCCGGTTGGTATTTACACTATACCTGAGATGAGTTCTGTGGGTAAAAATGAGCAGGAACTGACGGCAGCACGAGTGCCCTATGAAGTAGGCCGGGCTCAGTTTAAACATCTGGCACGAGCCCAAATTGCCAACACCAGTGTAGGCAGCCTGAAACTGCTGTTTCACCGCGATACCAAAGAGATTTTGGGTATTCACTGTTTTGGTGAAAGAGCGGCCGAAATTGTACACATAGGCCAGGCCATTATGATGCAAAAAAATGGCGGCAATACCATAGAGTATTTTGTTCACACCACTTTTAATTACCCAACTATGGCTGAAGCTTATCGGGTTGCTGCTATGAATGGTTTAAACCGTTTATTTTGAAAACAAAGGGCTGGCCATTCGGGTCAGCCACCTCATCTAAAATATCCTAAAACAATTGATTTTAAACCCTATTCTTCCGTGCTCTTCGTTGTTACTATGTTTCTGATCGGATACAAATTAACCACTACAGCAACAAGGATGAGTGATGTTTAACAAATTTATTATTTACTGCTGTTTTTTTATAGCCACATTTTTCAGCACCCAAAGTCCGGCTCAACAAAACTCTGAGCTGTTCGGTTCTATGCCTTTGGTCAGTGATGTTTCGGTTTCTCCGGATGGTTCGTCCATGGCAGCCCAAATGATGCTTGACGGTGTACCAACCGTCATCACCTCACCTTTCGGCTCTAAAGAAATCACAGTAGCAGCTAAACTTAAAGATTCCGCCGACCGCATTGAAAGCATTGATTGGGTTAACAACAACAGATTGTTTATTACCGCCAGTCGGCCTGAATATATCGAAGGTTTCTATTTTCGTATCAGCGCTGCTTATTCAGTGAATACAGATGGTTCAGACCTGATAGTGATCCATAACAAAGCAGTCTATAAACAAAATGAATCCTCTTTTATGCGCGGTTTACAGACTATTCGCCTGATTAACGATCTGGTGGATGACGACCAAAACGTATTGGTCTATGCCTATGATGAGCGCGATGGTGGCTATTCAGTTTTTAAAGTAAACGTGTATGACAGTAAATTCACCAAGGTCGCCAGTGCCGCGGGAGGCCGGCATGGCTTTGTCACGGACGTGAAAGGTAATGTCGTATTTTCAAGTATTACTGAAAAACACCTGGAGACTCTCTACTACAAAGCCGTAGGTACTGAACAGTGGGTTGAACTTAAAACCATAGACTTAACCGGAGATATAAATTTTGATCCGTTGGCCGTTTCGGATGATGGTAAGTCACTACTGGTCAACACAGATTTTAATAGTAATTTCAATTACATCGCGAAATTCGATCTCTCAACAAAAAGTATAGGAAATAAGCTATTTGCCGTCGAAGGCCATGATATTGATCATAGCTTTATTAGAAATGGACAATTAATAGGTTATGGTTATACCAAAGACTTTTATGAGCGTAGTTTTATTTCGCCAAAACAAATTGCATACAACTCTCAAATCAAAGCTTTGTTTAAGAACAGGCATAGCTTTATCACAAGCAGCAGTGTCGACGATCAAAAGGTCGTGATTTACAGCGAAACCGATCACAACCCAGGCCGTTATTACACTATAGATTTTAATACTAAAAAGGCAGACTTCTGGTTTAGCCAATATCCGAAGTTGGAAAAAACTCAGCTCAATCCAGTACAACCTATTGACGTAGCGAACCGCGACGGGCTGACAATGAGAGGCTATCTGACGTTACCCAAAAACCAGAGCAAAGCTGCGCCGCTGATTGTATTTCCACATGGGGGCCCACACGCACGTGACGATATGAGCTTCGATCCTTTTGTTCAGTTTTTTGCCGCTCAGGGCTATGCAGTGCTGCAAGTTAACTTCAGGGGATCAACAGGTTATGGCAATCACTTTCATCATCAAGGCTATAAGCAATGGGGCATGAAAATGCAGGACGACCTGATGGATGCCGTCGCTCAGGTTCGTAAAAATCCTGCTATTGATGCCACTAAAAGCTGTGTGGTTGGCGCCAGTTATGGGGGCTTTGCGGCTTTAGTCGCCAGTTTTCAGCAAGCAGAACAATTTAACTGTTTTATCAGTATCTCAGGGATCTCAGATTTACCCGCTATGTTGCAACGTGATACCGGACTTAGTGAACAGCTTGGCCTTTATATGAAAAGTACCGTAGGCGACTATAAAACAGAATCCGACCGCTTAAAGACGGTATCAGCCATTTACAACACAGATAAAATTCAACGTCCTGTATTACTCATTCACGGTGTAAAAGATACTCGTGTGTACTTTAAGCAATCACTCGATCTGTATAACGCGCTGAAGGCGAAAAATAAAACAGTTGAGTATCTGGAGCTTGAAAATGGTACGCACTTTTTTGATGAAGAAGCCGACAGAAAACAAGCCTTTGCGGCCATGGAGCAGTTTTTGGGTAAATACCTGGCATCTAACTAAAGCTAACCGCAGCAGCACTAAGGCGAATTTGCAATAGTCGTGTCACGACAAATAAAAAGACCACCTCAGTTGCGGTGGTCTTTATCCGATAGATCGGTCAACGTGTTATTCGTCTGCGTCCAGATCAAGTTCAGTGTTCATATGATAAGTACGGCTGAATGAGTGCACTGCATCAATAAAGACACCTGCTTTTTCTGGATCAACATCAGGCGTAATACCATGGCCCAGGTTAAACACATGGCCTGACCCCATACCATAGCCATCTAATATGGCCTGAACTTCCTGACGGATGCGCTCTGGCGTGCCTAACAGGATGGATGGGTCCATGTTCCCTTGCAAAGCCACTTTATCGCCGATACGGGCGCGGGCATGACGAATATCAATGGTCCAGTCTAGACCCACGCCATCACAGCCAGTTGCTGCGATTTCTTCCAGCCATAAACCACCGTTTTTGGTAAACAGCGTGACAGGCACAGGACGACCATCCGCAAAACGGGTTAAACCAGAGACAATTTGCTGCATGTAGCTTAATGAAAACTCACGGTAATCGTGTGGAGTTAACACACCACCCCAGGTATCAAAAATCATCACAGACTGAGCACCAGCCGCAATTTGCGCATTCAGATACAAAATCACACTTTGCGTCAGTTTATCGAGCAGGATATGCACCACTTCTGGCTCTGTATACATCAGTTTTTTGATTTTAGAGAAGGTTTTGCTGCTACCGCCTTCAAACATGTAAGTGGCAAGAGTCCATGGACTACCGGAAAAACCAATTAACGGCACTTCACCATTCAATTCACGGCGGATCGTACGCACAGCATCCATCACATAACGCAGCTCAACTTCCGGGTCGGGCACAGGCAGCTGCATCACATCCATAAAGTCAGTCAGTTGCTTAGTAAAACGTGGGCCTTCGCCTTCACCAAAGTACAATCCCATGCCCATAGCATCAGGTATGGTTAAAATGTCGCTGAATAAAATGGCCGCATCTAAAGGATAACGTTTTAACGGCTGCAGAGTCACTTCACAGGCCAGTTCAGGATTTTTGCACAACGACATAAAATCGCCGGCAATAGCCCGCGTCGCTCTGTATTCAGGAAGATAACGTCCCGCCTGACGCATCATCCAAATTGGAGTGCGATCAACAGGTTGTTTCATCAAGGCCCTTAAATAACGATCATTTTTTAGTTGCATCTATCATCTGCCATCTTTTGATTTATCACTAGTTTATCACTGATGTTTGATCAGTCACGATTTTTTACCAAAAGCTATTTTTTCTGAGTTGAAAAAAGCTGTTGCCCTGCAAAAATACATCTGTTATAAACTACCTGCGCTAGTAAAGAACAAGAATAAAGAAACTCGTTTTAACGAGTCCTGGTAACGCAAGTTACACCTCCCTTAAGCCACGTTAGTGGCTTTTTTATTTGCTGCCATTCATGGCACAAACCCTGTCGGGTCAGCCAATTATCGGCCGCCTTTAGCAATATACTGAATCACTTGACCTGATAAGGTTGCCGTCATTGGTACTTCCGGTAGCTGATCCAGATCATACCAATGGGCTTCCTCAATTTCGTCCGGCTGACATACAAGCTCGCCTGACTTATAGTCGGCGATAAAAGCGGTCATCAATGAATGCGGGAAAGGCCAGGGTTGGCTACCCATGTAACGTAAATTGGTGATATCAATACCCACCTCTTCTTTTACCTCCCGCACTGCGGCTTGTTCCAGCGTTTCTGCGGACTCAACAAAACCAGCCAGGATAGAAAAGAAACCCGTTTTATGCCGCGCAGAGCGAGCTAACAGCAGCTGGTTTTTGTCATTGACGATGGCAATCAGTACACAAGGATTAATGCGTGGGTAACAACGGTGACCACATTTATGACAAAGCGCGGCCAGCTCCCAATTCACCAGATGCATAGAGCTGCCGCACTGGCCACAGTATCTGTGAGTTTGTAAAAATAAAGCCACCTGACAGGCTCTGGCTGCATGTTCAAAAATGGCTGCAGACTGTTGCAACAAAACACGGGCTGAATGCCACTGCTCTTCTGCTTCGGGTCTGTCGGTGTAATTCAACAGATAACAGTCCACTCCATCAATAGCACCGAGCAAACACAAAGGCTCGGTACCATCTAAAAACTCTGGTAATTGGTCATAACGACACAGAGGTGGAGCAGCATCAACCGAATGCAGCCAGATTTTACCCTGACTGACAATAAACCAGTGGCCATACAAATCAGCTGCTGCAGGCACATTGTGCTTCATCATTTTTTGTTTTTCTCCACCACATATTAGTGTAAACAAGCGTATGATAGAGCCAAAGACTGAGCTGACCAATAAAAAAGTAGTTGATCTTTATCCGAGAATTCTTTTAATTAGAGGTTCAGAGCAGTAAGTCATTTGAGTAAGGGGAAGTATATGTACACCCGTTTAGAGTCGGCACAGCAGAAATGGGGTGGCAGCCTGACAGCTATAGATAATTGGCTGGATGAAAGGCAGCGCCTTATTGTTCGCTATTGTGAGCTGGCCGCCTTGCCTCCTTTTGACAAAAAAAGTGGGAATTCCTTGCCTGATCTGGCAGATATTCAGCACTTTTGCCAACTGCTGATGGATTATTTATCCGCAGGTCATTTTGAAGTTTATGAACAAATTGTGTCGCAATGCGCCGTGAATGGCCATGATAGCCGCCAATTGGCTGACTCTTTATATCCAAAGATTGCAAACTCAACAGATATGGCGCTGGAGTTTAATGACAAATACGCTGAAGTAGATGATAAAGCTTTATCAAAAAACTTTGATCGCGATTTGTCTATTTTAGGCCAGGCTCTGGTGGAGCGTTTTGATTTTGAAGATGAACTGATTCAGACCTTGCATAACAAGCATTCCAAGGCTGTAACTGCTTGAGTTAATTCATTTACTATCGTCTTAATAAAAGCAAAAAAGCGACCTTCAGGTCGCTTTTTTTATCGGGCTAAGAATTACTTCTTTTCAGCCTGAGCTTCTTCTGCCTGAGCTTCAGCAGCAGGAGCTTCTTCGCCAATGCCTAACAGCTCAACGTCGAATACTAAAACACTGTTCGCAGGGATAGTACCCATGTCACGCTCACCGTACGCTAATTCAGCAGGGATAGTGAATTTGAACTTAGAACCAACGCTCATCAACTGAACGCCTTCAGTCCAGCCTTTGATCACTTGGTTTAACGGGAACTGAGCAGGACCACGTTCTTTTGAGCTATCAAATTCAGTGCCATCAACCAGGGTACCAGTGTAGTGCACACGAACTACGTCCGTTGCAGCAGGCTTCGGACCATCAGCAGCTTGAACTACTTCGTACTGTAAACCTGACTCAGTCACTTTCACGCCTTCTTTTTTAGCGTTAGTTTCTAAATAAGCTTTACCAGCAGCAACGTTTTGTTCAGCCTGAGCTTTAGCTACTTCAACTTGTTTCTCACGGGCTGTTTGCTCCAGCGCAGTCATCACTTTTTGTACTTCTTCTTCCGTCAGTTGAGCTTTGCCAGCCAACTGATCCTGAATACCACGTACTATAGTTTCTGAAACTAAAGGTAAACCTAACTTTTCATGTTCTTTAATGGTAGTGTCGATAAAACGACCAGCAGATACACCTAAGCTATAAGACTGTTTTGCAGTATCTGTATCTAAAACCAGAGGTTTTGGCTGCTCAGCTTCTTTGTTACAAGCAGACAAAGTTAAAACGGTAGCCGCAATCAGCGACACCTTAGTTAATAAACGCATGTATTTCTCCAATAAATAAGCAGGTTTGGCTGCAAAATTGTGTTTTAATAAGTTTAAAGGTTTTATGCAACGTCCCTATACTAACGGTTTGTGCTAATGACGTTAACCCATAGCAGTAAATATCTGACGATTTTTCTGGCATTTTGTCTCTTTGCCTGCTCAGAAGTTCAACCAAAATCTGCGCGGCAAGTGCAGCACACTGAAACGCCCTCTTATGGCGCGGCTATTAATGACAAATCAACCCTGGTCGCAGTGTCGGCTTTAGATGAGGGTGTTACCGTTTGGGACCTGCAAAAAGATACAGCTTTGTATTCGTTGGGTCATCAGGAAAAAAACGATAATCAGATTTTATCCTTGTCATTAAGCCCGGATGGCAGTCATTTGTTAACGGGTGACAGCAAAGACTTTGCGTTGTGGCAAATGAATGATGGCCGGAACATTGGTTTTTGGTCAGTGAAGGATGCCACCATCCGCGATTTAGCTGTGTCTGATTTTGGCCGCCATATGCTGGTAGGTCAAAGCGACGGCAAAGTGCAACATATCACCTTGAGTTCAGGGCGCCGTATTGAGTTTTTAGGCCACACCGAAAATGTGAATTCAGTAGATATGTCGGCTAATGGTCGTTTTGCTTTAACAGGCTCCAATGATCATTACGCTTATCTGTGGGATACAGAAACGGCGCAGATTATTTATAGCTTTCCACATCCAAACCGTGTCACTAAAGTGGCGCTGGATCAGCAAGGTCGTTACGCTTTTAGTGCAGGCAGTGAACTACAGGGTTTTATCTGGGATCTGAAAACAGGTAAACAAGTCAGCCAACTGGAATTATCCAGAGCACAAATTATTACTGCCGCCCGCTTTAGTCCAAACGGCAAATGGCTGGTGACAGGCTCGCCATCCCGGGCCTTAATTTTATGGGATGTGGCGACAGGGAAAAAATTACAGCAGTGGCAAGTCAGAGCTATTCTTAATAGCAGACCTGCCAGTGCAGTGATCCATGCGGTGGCATTTTTAAATGACAGCCAGATTATCAGTGAAAGTTCCAGTGGCGTAGCCGAAGTATGGGAGATTAAACAATGACAGAACAAGTGGTAGAGTTGCAACAGCAACTTATTGATCTGGAAAGCAAACTTGCATTTCAGGAAGATGTGGTGCAAACCCTGAATGACGAACTGCATGAACACCAGAAAAGTATCGAAAAACTGCAACGACAAGTGATGCTGTTGGCGGAGAAGATCAGCAAAGGCAACGACAGTGGCATTTTACGTGTAGACGAAGAGCCACCACCGCCGCATTATTAATTTCCCTGATTATTCAGGTTTGAAAACACCGATAACCTGTTCAGTAGCGCGCGAAGCTTTTGCCACCTGCTGTTCAGGTTGTGCCATATGATGGCCACACTCCACACATTCTACTTTTTCAACATTGTTTTCAACAAACAACATCAAAGTGTCCATGGCCTTGCACTGTGGGCAGGTTGCACCAGCAATAAAGCGTTTTTTCTTTCTGTCTGTCATATTTTTACTCTCTTCAATCGGCTTTTATCGCATCTAAAACCGCATTCACTCTTGGTTTGTAATCACTTTGCGATTAGAGTAGCAACCAATTTTCGTCCGGGCTAAAACACCATGATCCAACTGCAAAACGTCGAATTGCGACGCGGTATTAATTGCTTACTGCAACAGGCCGATCTTACCGTATTTCCGGGGCAAAAGGTCGGAATAATTGGCGCCAACGGGTGCGGCAAATCCAGTCTTTTTGCTTTGCTGCAACAAAAGCTGCAACCTGACGCCGGTTCTGTCGCTATTCCATCCAGTTGGACTATCTCCACTGTGGCGCAGGAAACTCCGGCGCTGGATATGTCTGCCATGGATTATGTGCTGCAGGGCGACGAAAAACTCTATCCATTGTTACAGCAGTTAAAAATTACCGATGGCAGTGTCGATTTAGCAGCAGTGCACCACCAGATTGACGCTTTAGACGGCTACAGAGCAGAAGCCAAAGCCGGTATTTTATTGGATGGCCTTGGCTTTAGTGGTGCCGCACAACAACAAAGCGTGAAGTCGTTTTCCGGTGGCTGGCGTATGCGTTTAAACTTGGCGAAAGCCTTAATGCAACCCGCCGAATTGTTGTTATTGGATGAACCCACTAACCACTTAGATTTAGACGCTGTGCTTTGGCTGGAAAAATACCTGGCTTCTTTTACCGGCACCTTGTTACTGATCAGCCACGACCGCGACTTTCTGGATGCTGTGATAGATAATACGGTGCATATCGACAATCAGACCTTAACTTTATACAAAGGCAACTACAGCCAGTTTGAACGTCAGCGCGCTGAACATTTGTCCCAACACCAGTCGATGTTTGAAAAACAACAACGTCAGGTCGCGCATCTGCAAAAGTATATTGACCGTTTCCGTGCTCAGGCCACAAAAGCTAAACAAGCACAAAGCCGGATCAAAGCATTGGAACGTATGACATTGCTGGCGCCCGCTCATGCCGATTCGCCTTTTCAGTTCGAATTTTTAGACCCACGCTCTTTACCGAACCCGCTTTTGAAAATGGAAAACGTCAAAGCAGGTTATGGCGATACCCCTATTTTGCAGCAGATTAACTTTCAGTTGTTGCCAGGCAGCCGTATAGGTTTGTTAGGCCGTAATGGCGCTGGTAAATCGACGCTGATCAAAATGTTATCGGGCTCTTTAACACCCCAAGCAGGTGAGATTTGGTATGCCAATGGCGTCAGTATTGGTTATTTTGCTCAGCACCAGCTGGAAACTTTAAGGCCACAGGATTCGCCGTTACAGCATTTGGTGCGTTTAGCCCCTGATGCTACAGAGCAACAACTGCGCGACTATATTGGTGGTTTTGGTTTTCATGGCGACAAAGCGCTTGCCGCCTGTGCACCTTTTTCCGGCGGTGAAAAAGCCCGCCTGGTATTGGCTTTACTGGTGTATCAGCGCCCTAACCTGCTGTTATTGGATGAGCCAACCAACCACTTAGACCTGGATATGCGTGAAGCCATAGTGATGGCTTTACAAAGCTTCGAAGGCGCTATTGTGGTGGTATCACACGACCGCCATTTACTTAGCAGTACCACAGATGAATTTTATCTGGTGGCCCATGGCAAAGTAGCGCCATTTGCCGGTGATTTATCGGATTATTATCAGTGGTTGCAACTAGACCAACGCGCCAGTAATGCGGCTTCCGCCCCTGATGACGGCGTTGCCGCAAACAGTGCACAAAATCGTAAAGATCAAAAACGACTGGAAGCAGAACTGCGTGCCTTGCAACGGCCGTTAAAGCAAAAAATTGAAAAACTGGAGCAGCAACAAGAAAAACTGCACCAGCAACAGCAGCAGATTGAAACAGCTTTAGCCGATGCCGGTATATACGACGCTATTCGCAAAGCGGAGCTGACTAAAACATTGGCGGATCAACAAAAAGTCCAAAAGGAACTCTCTGAAGTGGAAGAACAATGGTTCGAAGCTCAGGAAGCATGGGAGCAACAAAGTGCAGAATTCTGGCAAAAAAACTCTTAGTTCTGAACAATTCTGGCACTACAGCCTGAGTTTGTATCCGGCCGTTAAAGAGGTGTGTCTGCAATGGCAGGACAACTTTGGCGTCAACATCAATCTGCTGTTGTTTTTGCTGTATCTGGATAAAAAGCAACAAAGTTTAAACGAAGCCCAACTGCAGCAGTTGGAAGACTTACTAAAGCACTTCAGCACTGAAGTGACCCAGTCTATCCGCGCTTTGCGTCGCACTTTGCCATCTCCATGGCTGGAGTCTGATATGCAACAACCTTTGCGTCAGCAATTGTTGAGCACGGAATTGGCTGCTGAAAAACTGGAGCAACAGCTTTTAGTGCAGCAGTTTAATCAGTTAAGTCAGAGTGACGATTTGTTACCCTACAGCCAGTTACTGGATCATTATTTATTACTGATCAAAGCGCCAGTTGAACAGCTGGATGCTGAAATTCTTGATCTATATCAACAAAGCCAGCAGTTAGAAGGCCTCTAAAACTCAACTTTGATCTATATCAGGCTTTGCTTCCACTGATGCTTCTAAACTACAGGCGTCAGTCAATAGCGAGGATATGATCATGAATATATGGCAAGAGTTTCTGAACGATCCGGTGATCTTTTTCTCATTCACCGGCCTGGCGTTAGTGATTGGCTTATGCCTGTTTTACGCTGGCTACTTCTTGTATAAAACTTCACATGCCGAATAAGACTTTAAGTAAGAAGGCGTAGTCAATCCGACTGCGCTTTAATCACTTCATTTAAACTTTTCACTAAAGCTTTTGTATTCCGCAAGGTTAAAGCATAAATCGTCAATTGAGGATTGGCTCCTAAGCTTGAGGGCAATACCGATCCGTCAAACACAGACAAATTGTCCAACTGATGATGGCGGCCTTGCAGGTTCACCACACCTTTGGCTGGATCTGCACTCATATTGCAACCTCCCATCACATGGGCTGAAGTCAAAGTAGCGCGGTATTTTTGTAGTGGTAAAGCTTTAATGGCCTCACGGGCTTGTCCCCAGCTGGAATAAAGCTGAGCATCCTGGTGAATAGGGAGTACCGACTTAGCACCTGCAGCAAACTGTAATTCAGCCATAGCCAGATAAGCGCTTTGTACACCTTGCCATAAATAATCAGAAATCGGGTAGTCCACCACTGGCTCGCCATGATCGGATAACAACACTGTGCCGCCCTGACTATCCGGATGAAAACCATCCCGCACTAATGCAATCACCACCTGCAACTGGTTAAACTGCTGCATTAAAGCTGCATGTGACTGCGCGACACCTGTTAGCTTAGTTGCCACTAACACCGGATGTAATGGCGGTACCTCCAGCTTAAAGCCTGCCTGTCCATTTGAAGGCCAGACAAACTGATCAGAATAAATCGACTGGGGCGCACCGCTGTGACCCGCTATCGTGTCTTCAAATAAAGCACCGGAAATCGCGCTGGGGTGCAGGTAAGTATGCTTACCTAAACGATTGGATGGATTAGGTACTTTGGAGCGCAGCAACAACGCAGGTGAGCCTATAGCTCCGGCAGCCACTATGTAATGTTTGGCTTTAAAACTGAGCTTTATTTTAAAATCAGGCTGAAAATACGGGTCCACAGGCACGGCAAGCAAAGACTGAACCTGTCCATTTTTCCACTTCAGCTCACGGACAGATACCCGGCTAATCAGCATAGCACCAGCTTGCATCGCAGATGGAATGCTACTAACCAACATCGACTGTTTTGCATTAATAGGGCAACCCATACCGCAGTAGCCCAGGTTAGCGCAGCCGCTGACATTGCGGTTGATCACAGTGTATTGCCAACCCAGAGCTTCACAGCCCTGGCGGAGCTTGTCGTTATTGGCATTAGGTGGCACTGGCCAGGGATGAATGTTTAATCTCTGCTCTGCTTGCTGAAAATAAGGAGCTAAGTTGTCTGAAGTAAAGTCTGTGCCAAATTCAGCGCGCCAGTAATCCAGTGTTTTTTCCGGTGTACGAATAGACGTGGTCCAGTTCACAGTCGTAGATCCGCCTACAGTACGGCCCTGCAATATACCAATGCTTTGGTCCAGAGTTTTACGGCCAGCACCGTCCTGATACAAAGCAGGGTAAGCCCAGCGTTCCTGTTGTTTAAAGTCTTTGCCTTCATACAAAGCGCCCATTTCGAGCAATATCACTTTGAATCCGGCAAGGCTAAGTTGTTCAGCCGCCATAGCGCCGCCAGCACCAGAGCCCACTATCACCACATCGGCTTCAAACTCTTTGTCAGCAGTTAAAGTTGACGCATCCAGATAAGACCAGCCTGAAGATACACCATCGGCAATCAAATTTTTCATGGGTTAAACTCCGGCGCGCTATAACCCAATGCCTGCCAATGCTGCGGTTGGCCATAAAAAGCACCGTAGATCAGTTCACGTAAACCACTAAAGGCTTGCTGTAATAAAGAAAAATAACTGTCGCGCCAGCTTAATAACAAATCCAGACGCTGTGATAACGGCAGCTCTACCAGCTGCAACCACTGACCTGTTAATGCCAGTCGGGCTAAATCCTGCTGCAGTAACTGAAATAACTGGTCTAACTGTTGCTGCTGGCTTTGAGGTAAATAGGCCAGAAACTCCAACACTGCATCGCGGCTTTGTTGTAGCGATAACTGCTGTGCAGTGGCGTCCAAGGGCAAAGCCCCCATCAATACAGCTGGCAATAACGCATCCAGCACCAGAACAGCCGCATTGTCACTGCCTTGCAGACTTTGATACTGATATACTGCATAGCCTGTGCTGGCAGCTAATGTCAGAGCAAGCGAGCGGAAAATAAACTGGCGTCTGTTCATTGTTATTGTGGTCCGGCCAGAGGAAAGTGACTTTGATTGTTAAGTAGGACTGTTGATTTTGCAAGCCCCTGAAATTGTAAAACTTCCCCCGGCTTTTAAACCGGCCTGGTGGCTACGTAACAGCCATCTGCAAACCATAGTGGCTAAGTATCTGGCTCCACGCCGCGCTTTGGTGACTGACACAGAAATGCTGGCATTACCCGATGGCGATCATATCCAACTGAACTGGACTGAAAAGCCAGAGCTGACGGCAGACAAGCCTATAGTAGTGGTGTTGCACGGTCTGGAAGGTAATATCCACAGCCACTATGCGTCAGGAATGCTGTACGCCTTAACGCAACAGGGTTTTATCGCAGTGTTAATGCATTTCCGTGGCTGTAATGGTGTCGCCAACCGTTTGCCACGCGCTTACCATTCAGGTGATACCGCCGATCTGGCTTATTTAATAGCTCAAATTCAGTTGCGTTATCCAGGCCGTGAGCTGGCTGCTGTTGGCTTTTCCTTAGGTGGTAATGTGTTGGTGAAGTATTGTGGTGAACAAGGCGCACAATGCGTGTTAAAAGCAGCTGTGGCTGTATCTGCGCCGCTGGCTTTAGCTCCCAGTGCAGAGCGTATTAATCAAGGTGGCAGCAAAGTCTATCAGCAATACCTTTTAAGCCGGCTTAAAGCCACTATGATGCGCAAGCTGGACCGACACAAAGACTTCCCTCTGCCGGTTAGCAAAGCCCAAATTCTGGCGTTAAAAACTATTCGCGACTTTGACGACCTACTGACAGCGCCGCTACATGGCTTTCAGAATGCCGACGACTATTACCAAAAATCCAGCGGCAAAGCTTTTTTAAAGCAAGTGCGTGTGCCGCTGTTATTGGTGCATGCGAAAGACGATCCATTTTTATCACCAGCTGTATTACCCAAAGCTGATGAAATGCCACCTTATGTGCAGTTGTTATTATCCCGTCATGGTGGTCATGTTGGGTTTGTCACAGGCAATACTCCCTTGAAAGCGGAATATTATCTGGAGCAACAGCTGCCACCTTACCTTGCTCAATTTTTAGGAAAACACTGATGCTGTTGATCCCGCATGACCAATTATCTGCTGAAACACTGGAAGCTCTGATTGAAGCTTTTGTATTACGTGAAGGCACTGAATATGGCGAGCAGGACATTAGCCTGAACGACAAAGTGACTCAGGTAAAAAGCCAGCTGGAAGCTAACCAACTGGTGATTTTGTATTCAGAGTTACATGAAAGTGTGGATATCATCACCAAACAGCAATGGCGACAACTGGTGAAACAAGGTGAGATAGAGAGCGACCAGTTTTGAAGCTAGTCTAAGTTTCTTGTAGCACTGTGGGCACGGATCAGTTCAGTCCATGGCACTTCAGAGCGGCCTATCACCATAAAATCCGGGTTCGACAAGGTTTCACGCTGGTTATAACTTAAAGGGGCGAACTGACTGTCGAGAATTTTGCCACCGGCTTCTTCTACGATCACATGCACAGCAGCGGTATCCCACTCCCCTGTTGGGCCTAAACGCAGATAACAATCAGCACCCCCTTCAGCTACTAAACAACTTTTTAATGAGCAGCTGCCAAGAGCTATAAATTCTGAGCAGGCGGGCGCATTTAATAACTGGTGAATATGCTCAATGGGTTGACGACGACTGACCGCAATTTTCAATAAATCACCGGATTGATGCTGATTAACCCGAATGCGATTGATCAAATGCTGTTGCTGTTTAAAAGCGCCATTGCCGCGGGTAGCGTAATACCAGATTTGTTCTTTAGGCCAGTAAATCACGCCTAGCACAGGCCAGCCGTGCTCCACTAGGGCTATGCTGACGGCAAAATCACCACTACGGGCAATAAACTCCTGAGTGCCATCCATCGGATCAATCAGCCAGTAGCGCGGCCAGTCCTGGCGTTGGCGCAGTGGCAATAAGTGCATTTCTTCAGAAACCACAGGAATATCAGGAGTAAGCTCAGTTAAGGCATGCAAAATCAACGCATTAGCAGCTAAATCAGCGCTGGTGACAGGGCTTTCATCCGCTTTGTGTTTGGCTTCATAGTCTCCACTCTGGTAAATAGACCATAAGGTATCACCAGCGGCACGAGCTGCGTCTTTGACAGGTTCTAATAACCTACTTAAAAACATCCTGATGCTTGTCCAGATAATCTCGGGCTAAGAACAAGGCCGCTACACTGCGGGCCTCAGTGAAGTCGCTCTGATCCAACAACTCAAGCTGCTGTTGCCACTGCCATGGCACCAGTTCCAAAGGTTCAGGTTCGTCACCTGGCAAACTGGAGGCTGTTAAATCCAAAGCTAATACAATATGCATTGTAGCACTAAAGTATCCCGGAGCTAAGGCCACAGTTTTTAACGGAATTAAACGCCCGGCTTTAAAACCTATTTCTTCCTGCAGTTCGCGGTTAGCGGCTTCTGCTACAGTTTCACCCGGGTCGATCAAGCCTTTAGGGAAACCCAGCTGATAGTCATGGGTACCGGCACAGTATTCTCGAATCAAGTAAAAACTGTCAGGTTCAGGACAAGCCACCACCATCACTGCACCACGGCTACCGCCTTTCATCCGCTCGTAGGTACGTTTTTCACCGTTGCTGAATTGCAGATCCAACTGTTCAATTTTAAACAGCCGACTTTCAGCGACCAGTTTTTGATCTAAAATTTGCGGTTTTTCTTTGTCGCCGTCGCGCTGCGCCATAAAACTGCCTCTGTTACAATGGGCCATCGCCTTACTATAAATGGATTAGCTGGAAAAACCTATGCTGGACTGGAGACAAATTGATACCGTTTTGCTGGATATGGACGGTACTTTGCTGGATTTACACTTTGATAACTACTTCTGGCTGGAGCATTTACCAAAACGCTGGGCGGAGCTTAGCGGCATCAGTGTGAGTGACGCAAAACAGCAGCTGGAAGCTGAATACCATGAACTGAACGGCAAAATTGAGTGGTATTGTCTGGATTACTGGACCAGAAGATTGGCTTTACCTATCACAGAGCTGAAACGTGAAGTGATGGATAAAATTCAGATGCGTGCTGATACTCCAGCCTTTTTAACAGCATTAAAAAACTCTGGCCGTAAAGTAATACTGGTGACCAATGCCCATCCGGATTCGTTATCGTTAAAAATCGAACGCACCGAGCTCGCCAGCTACATAGATACGCTGGTGTCGACCCATGAATTTGGCGTAACCAAAGAGCAACAGGAGCTATGGCAAAAGCTGCAACAACGTTTTGGTTTTGACCCGAAGCGTACTTTATTTGTCGATGACAGCTTGCCGATTCTGCAATCAGCGCAACGTTTTGGCATAGGTCATTTATTGGCTGTGGCCAATCCTGACAGCCAAAAACCCAGCAGAGCTATCACTGAGTTTCCGGCTATAGAAGATTATTCGGTGTTGCTGGCGGGCATCAAAGGTACAGCTAACGACTCTGAAGTTTCAGAGTAAAACGCCCTTCTGCGTCCGGCTTGCCAACAAACTGCATCGCCTGATGCACTTCTTTTGGCAGGCTGGCATCTGGTTTCATGGTGCCATTGAGCTGATATTTGCCCTGCTCGCCTATCAGTGCAGTCACATTCAACGCCAACGGATTGCCTGGTTCACTCACCAGTTGAAGTTGGCCTTGCTGACAACTTAAGCTGGCATCTATGGCTTTTAAATCTATCCAGCCCGAAGGCGCCTGAAACTTGGCATCCAGCCAGCTGGCCTTGCCTGCCAGTTGCTCACACCAGGGCTGGCCCATACTGAAGTTTTGAATATTCAGCAGCATACTACCGCTGGCGGCCACCTGAAACGGCAAAGGTAATTTCAGTAAAGGGATTATAGGTTCTATCGGCAAACGTAATTGGCTGGATTCCAGCTCTAAACCAGAGAAACCATAAGCAAGCTGAGCTTTGGCATAAGGCAAAGTGGTTTGGCGAATTTGGCCAATATCCAATGATAAAGCCAGCTTTCCGGTCAACAAAGCCCATGGCTTCAGTTGCCAGTTCACCTGTGGCAATACATAGCCATTTAACGATACAGCCTGCACCTGGCCTTGCCATAAAGTACCGCTGACAGGCCCCAACTGGACCTGTGCTGGCAAAGTGACCAGCTTGAACCACCAAGCTGCGGGGGCCAACACCAATAAAAACAGCAGATACAAGCCAATAGCGGCCGGGATTATTTTCTTATAATTCATTTACGACTCAACCAATAAACGACGAACACGCACCATACCCGGCGCATCGGCCACAGCTAAATCCAGCTGTACTATGATGACATGGTGCTGGTACTGTAACTCATGCAACCAGGTCAGCAGTTGATCAAAACTAATATCGTTCAGCATCACCTGCATCTGATCATTTTGTGGCTGCATCCGGCTGACCTGAATTTTATGAGTGCGGGCGCTTGAGCTGATGATATCCGTCAGACTACCCTGCACTTTGGTTTGAGTCGACACCATAGGAAAACTACGGACTTGTAGCAATTGTTGACTCAACTGCTGTAATTGCTGTTGCTGGGTCTGATAACTCGAATGCAAAGGAGCCCATAGCAGCCAATAAAAAGCTGCAATGACTAAAGTAACGCCAGCGCCAAGCACCAGCTGTTGTTCACGTTTTTGTAGCGACTGCCACCAGCTGTGCAGTTGTTGTATTTGGCTCATACTTTCACCTTCATCGCGACAGTGCCTTGCACCTTGCCACCTTCGTTACTTAAGGCTCCTTGTTTCACTTCGAAGCCTTTTTGCTCCAGCCTTGTTTTTAGGTTATCAAAGCGCTGAAAGCTATCAGCTTCAGCCTGAAACCGCAGCTCGCTGGTTTTCTGGTCGTACTTTAAATTGTCTAAACGCACATTGGTTGTGGCCGCCAGCTCCTGCTGTAAATCATTCAGCAGGCTAAACAAACTGGCATCCTGGCCGTTGCCCGCGCCTTGTAATTTGCGCGCTAACTGACGGGAAATGTCACGGGTGGATTCAGCGGGGAAACGGCTTTTATACAAAGTGACCAGTTCAGTGCGTTGTTGCTGTAACTGTTGACCTTGTTGCCATACTTGCGCCCCTAAAGTGATTAGGTACAAAGCTAAACAGCTGATGGCAAGAAAAGCAGAGCTTTGCCAGACAAACCAGATTTTATTCTGAGCTTTTTTCGGCGCGTACTGGCCCTGCAATAAACTAAAACTTTGTTGTGGTAGTTGCTGAGCCAATAAAGCCAGAGGCAGTTCAGGTTCAGCCAGCTCTACATTTTGCAGAATATCTGTTGGCCATGGACTGTAACTATGGATCAATTCGATATTAGCCAGGCTTAAAAAGTCTGGCCACCAGAGCGCTTCAATACTGGACGCCTGCCATTGGCCCTGACGTAACAGCCATTGCCCGGCAAGTTCTATCGCTGCAGCCCCCTCCTGATGTTGAGGTAATAATAAAGCGTCAGGCAGCAGCTGTGTTGGCTGGAAACCAGCAACAACCAACGACCCCACCCACTGCTCAAGTTGCACCTTTTTACATAAAGCCACTTGCTGCCAGTATTCCTTGTCACGTTGCTGACATAAACCTAAAGCCAGATACAGCTGTTCTATATCTTCGGCATGCTCTTCTTCAAGCATGTAAGGCAATGCCTGAATAATTTGCCGGTTTGGTTTAGAGGGCAATAACACCTCACTTAACACCACATCAGCGGCAGGCACCAAAGCCACTACTGGACGACGGCCCAAACGTTGGGACAACGCAGTCAGCTCGTCTGCTGACGCTAACTGGCCTGACGCGATAATCTCTTTATTGCCGGTGGACCAGACCAACCAACTGATAGGCTGCTGTGGCTGACTACCCAGTCTTATTATTAATTGTTCGTTCACCACTGGCCTCCAAACCGCCGCGCTATCACTTTTACTTTTTGTTGCTCGTCAATCACCAGTACAGAAGCCAGATTAAAGATGGTATCCATATAAGTCACTGTGGTTTCGAGCACAAAATAATTTGAATTTACTGTTATCATGGCCTTCACTTCGTCCGTGACTGTGATACCTGCAAACTGAGGGCTTCCCCATACGTCATCTACAGTGGCAAAACCTTGTTCTGGCCTGCTGCCTATCAAATCCGTCGCTGCAGCCTCATCCAACTCAGGAATAAAAGCCGCTAATAAAGCCGCATTCTCAGTTGTTATGGTATTTATATTCAATTTACTGCTGCTCACTTTAGGGATCACACAAACCCAGGGCCGCACCAGCTCATAATCAGCAGGCGTTAAATCCAGCATCACCCGCAATTCAGAGGTTGAGCCCATCAGACTGTTCGCTGTATAAAACGGCATCTGTAAACCAGCATAGTCGTCCTGCTCTGCACCACCTGCAGTTTGCAACAAACTGTCAGCGTCCAGCCAATCGCTGATACGAGCTGTTAAATACTCAGCTGGCATCGACAAATCTGTCGCTTTTAGCTCCAGCAAACGCTGGAAGGCTTTTTGATTTGTCGTCTGACCAGCACCAACCTGCTGTTGTTCGGCAGGTCGCTGTAAATTATTTAAGTTAAAGCAGCTTTGTAAATCAATCAGCTTGCCGGTAATGCTGCCACTGTCGACCGGAAAGGTAGCGCCTAATTGCGCCCAGTCTTGTGACAGATTCACCGTCTCTTTACCAACCACTGTGCGTTTTAATAGCTGAATACTAGCCTGTTCTGCCGCTATACCATACCAATACGCTTGCTGTTGCTGTTGCAAATTCAGCTGACGCTGCAATTGAATTTGCAGCCGTCCACTCATACCCACAGCGATCACCACCACAAAAGCGACAATCATCATCACCACAACTAACGCCACACCAGCTTGACGACGCATCAGGTTAACCCATTCATCAGGGTATAAAAGCGCTGCATCTCACCCAGTTGTTCGTGAGTAATAGTCAAACGTATAGCTTTAGGTAATTTCTCATCATTCCAGGTTTCCAGCCACTCTTCTTCTTTTAAAAACTCCACCTTAAAGCCTGTGACCCTGTCCAGCAAAGGCTGTACTTTAGGCTCACTGCCTGTAACTGCGTCCGGGAATAAACTAAAAAGCCGCTCAATTTTACCTTCACGAAAACGATAGCCAACAGCCTGAATTTCGCTGCGCGGTAATACCATACCCGGGTTACGCCAGCCACTGTGCACAAAAGCAAAACCTCCCTCTTCGCTTTCCAGCATTAGTTTGTCACCCAGCAAGGGGGAACGCACAGGATCTTCACCCTCAACCCGAATTTGCCGTGCACTGATTTGCGCCAAATCCCGCTCTAACAGCAGAAAGAACCGCTGTATTTGTGCCAGACGCTCTGCCGCTTTTTGTGATGCGGCATCAGATTCAGTCACACTGGATAACACGCTTGCCGACGCTAGTCCCACTAAGGCGAAAATCGCCATCGCCAGCAACATTTCAATAAAAGTAAAACCACGACCCGTTTTAACGTTCGGCATCAGGTTTACCTACAAAGGTTTGTAACTGATACACCACTTTTTCAGGTTTATCTGCCAGGCTGACTTTCACCACTACAGCACTGAAATTAGCATCTGCTGTTTTTTGAATTTCCTGCTGCCATAACCAGCTGCGGTTGGCGAATTCCACAGTTTTTTGTCCATTTTTTAATGGCCATGTTTTTTCCAGAAAGACCGCATTCAGCTGATTTTCTGCGACATAAGAAGCAAAGGTCATCTCTTCCAGATGAGAAATAGAGTTCATATGCTCTGACGCTGTTTTCATCACAGCAGCACCTGCTGTCGCAAACACTGCCATGGCAATCAATAACTCAATCAGGGTAAAACCTTTGCTTTTCATGGTCTGTCATTTTCCACTTCAGATTTAGTCAGCGGAATACTGTATTCACCTTTGAGTACCTGATACCAAAAAGGACGTTCAGTTTCATCGGCCAATACCAGTTGAAAAGGGCTGATGTCGCCAGATGATAAAATATAAATATTGGGTAACAGCGGTGTGTCGCGCGTCTTGGCCGGCGCTTTGGTTTTATCATCTTTATCTTCGTCGTCTTCAGCAGCTTCAGCTTGCTGCTCGAGTACTTCTTCCTGCAACTTGCGGAACTCTTCCTGACCTAAAATACTGTCTTCCGCCCAGCTTAACCCTTCCAGTTCCAACTCTGCCTGCACAGCTTCTGGCCATGGATGAAATTGTAAAGACTTAGGTTCGCTCACCTCCAACCATTGCTGACCGTTGTGAACCAAAAACTGATAGCCTTTGGCATTCAGCATCAGGCCAAAATCCTGCTGCTTTAAAATCGCAGTTTCTGACACCACCTGGACCAACTGCTGTAAACGGTCCGTTTCTTTCTGGATACGCGAAGTTCGTGATTCGCTGACAAAATTCACCACCACGTAGGATGCCATTAAGCCAAGCAACAGCATCACCAACATAATTTCCAGCAATGTAAAACCGCGGTGGTGTTTCATGTTTTAGTTTTGCTGCGCTTCCGGCGCATCCAGATTCCAGTTGCCTATATCATCATCTGTGCCAGCCACACGGTCCGGGCCCATTGAATACACATCAATACGTCCCATCTCACCCGGGCTGACTAATAAATAATCATTGTCCCATGGGTCTTTTTGCAGACGCTTGATAAAACCGCCTTCAGGAAAAGAACGTGGCATAGGCTCAGAGGTTGGCTGAGTGACTAAAGCTTGTAAGCCTTGTTCTGTGGTTGGATAAAAGCCGTTGTCCAGCTTGTATAAATCCAGCGCGTTTTCCAGCTGCTGAATATCTACTACCACTTTCTGTTTGGCTGCTTTTTCCTGATTCCCCATTAAGTTTGGTACCACCATACTGGCGATAACACCCAAAATAACGATAACCACCATCACCTCTAACAAGGTAAAACCCTTTTGTTGTTGCATCTTTTAACCTCCGACTAAATTGTTTAATGCCAAAATAGGCTGCAGAATCGCCATTACAATAAATAAAACTATGCCAGCCATCACGGCAACTAAAACAGGTTCAAATACTTTCAGTGAGACAGTGACCAGAGTTTCAAATTCCCTGTCCTGCGTATTAGCAGCACGCTCTAACATGCCATCGAGCTGACCACTTTTTTCGCCAGAGGCGATCATATGCAGCATCATAGGCGGGAATAATTTGGTTTGTTCCAGTGCATTTTTCAGCGACGATCCTTCGCGGACTTTTAGTGTGGCTTCGGCAATGGACTGACGCATATAACTGTTATCCAGCACATCAGCGCTGATGCGCATCGCTTCCAGCAAAGGCACTGCACTGGCGTTCAGAATACTCAAAGTACGGGCAAAACGGGCTGTGTTTAAACCACGGCTGACTTTACCAATCAACCCGAGTTTTAACTGTCTGGTGTCTATTTTCAGCTTAAAGGCTGGTTTTTTCAGCGCGCGCTTAAAACCGGCAATAGCGAGGAAAATAGCTAACACGACCAGCAAACCGTAAGATCGTAAAAATTCACTGGCTGCTATCAAAAACAACGTAGAGCCCGGTAAACTCTGGCCCATATGTTCAAACTGACCCACAATTTGGGGCACCACAGCAGCCAGCAAAATACTGATCACAGCGATAGCAAAAAAAGTCAAAATGGCAGGATAAAGCAGCGCTTGCATAATCTGACTACGCATATGCTGGCGTTGTTCAGTGTAATCAGCCAACCGGTTTAATACCGCATCCAAATGGCCGGATTTTTCTCCGGCAGCCACCATAGAGGTAAACAAGTGGTCAAACACATACGGAAACTCTGCCAAGCCTTCAGCCAGGCTATAACCTTCCACCACTTTAGAACGCACTGACATCATCATGCTTTGCAAACGGGCTTTGTCACATTGCTCTGATACCGCAAGCAAGGCACTTTCTATCGGCAAACCCGCTTCGATTAAAGTCGACATCTGGCGGGTGATCAGTGCTAATTCACTGGCACTGATACCAGATTGAAACCACTTTTTACCGGACGCCAGCAGTTTTTCCTGACGCGAAGCCAGCTCTAAACTCAGCGGCGTCAGCTTTTGTTCACGCAATAACTGCCGGGCCTGACGGGCATTATCGGCTTCCAGTACACCTTTACTACGACGCCCTTTGGCGTCCATGGCCTGGTATTCAAAAGCTGGCACTACAGATCCTCTCGGGTCACACGCAATACTTCTTCCAGCGTGGTTTCACCCGTTAATACTTTGCTGAAGCCGTCCTGGCGGATGCTTGGGCTTTGAGTACGAATGTATTTTTCAATCGACTGTTCACCTTTGCCGTTATGGATCAGTTCACGGGTATGCTCGTCTACCACCAGTAATTCATGAATACCGGTCCGGCCACGGTACCCCGTCTGATTACAATGCTCACAGCCTACAGCACGATAAATCACTGTTCCGTCTTTTTTTGTAACGCCAAGCAAAGCCCGCTCTTCTTTATCCGGCTCGTGAGCCTGCTTACAGTGCACACATAAAGTCCGTACCAGACGTTGTGCCAACACTCCCAACAAACTGGAGGATAATAAAAAGGGTTCAACCCCCATATCTTCCAGACGGGTAATGGCACCGGAGGCGGTATTGGTGTGCAGAGTACTTAACACTAAGTGGCCGGTTAAACTGGCCTGCACCGCAATTTGCGCGGTTTCAAGATCACGGATTTCACCCACCATCACCACATCAGGATCCTGACGTAAAATAGCGCGCAAGCCGCGGGCGAAGGTCATATTCACTTTAGTATTGACTTGCGTCTGGCCTATACCTTCCAGCTCGTATTCAATAGGATCTTCTACCGTCAGAATATTACGGTCTTTGGTGTTGATCTCGGTCAACCCCGCATACAAGGTGGTACTTTTACCCGAACCTGTAGGTCCTGTGACCAGAATAATGCCGTGCGGTTTTAAAATTTGCTGCGAAAAAGTTTGTTGCACAGCAGTTGTCATGCCGAGCTTATTTAAATCAAGGTGTGAGTTATTTTTATCGAGTAAACGCAAAACTACCCGCTCGCCATGACTGGATGGCATAGTCGATACCCGCACATCTACAGCCCTGCCCGCAATACGCAAACTGATACGGCCATCTTGTGGCACACGTTTTTCAGCAATGTCCAGCTTGGCCATGACCTTGATACGAGACACCAGCAAACTGGATAATTTACGGTTTGGTTTGAGCACTTCCCTTAATACGCCATCAACCCGAAAGCGTACCACCAGATTTTTTTCAAAGGTTTCAACGTGAATATCCGAAGCCCCCAACTTGATAGCTTCGCCAAGCATGGCGTTGATCAGTTTAATAATGGGCGCATCGTCTTCATTTTCTAATAAATCTTCGGTCTCAGGAATTTCATCAGCCAAAGAAGCTAAATCCACTTCGTTACCAATGTCCTGCATGATTTGCTGAGCTTCGGACGAGTCACGCTGATAAGAAGCCTCTAATAACGCATCAAACTCAGTTTGTTGCAGTTTCTGCACTTTAAAAGGCGCAGATAATAAACGCCGTACTTCAAGTAATGCAGTAGGCGGTGTCTGAGGATTCACATACAACAACCAGCCATCTGTCTGAGCCTGCAATAAGACACCAAAACGTTTAGCAAAACCAAAAGGCAACCGCACTTTGGCCGCAACGGGCTGCATGTCATTCAGATCAACAGCAGACATTAGTTATTCCCCTGCTGTGCAGGTTGTTGTGCCGGTGTCGCAGCCTCTTTATCCTGAGCTTCTTTTTTCTGCAAATATTCATCAAAAGTTGGCGGAATAATTAAAGTTTCATCAAATTCAGGCATAGCTGGAGTTTCAGCACCAGGCATCAGATGAATACCTTTTTCACCCTGAGCCAGTTGCTGCGCCCGCACATAATTGTATTTACGTTGGCTGACTTCACTCAGCAGGCCATCGTCACGCATAATGGTAGGCTTGATAAAAATCATCAGGTTACGCTTACGTTTAGTTGAGGATGTGGAGCGGAATAGAGCCCCTAATACCGGGATGTCACCTAACAGCGGGACTTTAGATTCGCTTTGTTGTACATCTTCATCAATTAAACCACCCAAAACTACAGTGGCACCATTGTCTGCCAATACCGTAGTTTTGATCTCTCTTTTCGCGATAATAGGGTTACCTTCAATATCACCGTTACGGCCCGATACTTCCTGCTCTATGGTGAGTTTGACCGCATTACCTTCGTTAATCTGAGGTGTCACTTTCAGTTTAATACCCACTTCAATCCTGTCTAAAGTAGTGAAAGGGTTGGTGCCGCCTGAGCCTGGACTAGTCGTGGTTTTAATAGGTACTTCTTCACCGACAATAAAAGAGGACTCCTGATTATCCAGCGTAGTCAGAGAAGGTGTGGCGAGGATATTCGAATTACTGTCACTGGTCACCGCTTGTAAGATAGCGCCCCAGTCGTTTTTCACTACACCCAGCATCATACCTGTAACACCACCTAAAGCCTCACCAAGGGCGGTATAGTCACCAGGCATTTCTGGATTTACAGTGGTTCCCGTCTCAGTATCCACAGTGGAGCCTGGGGTAGGCCTTGCAGCAGCAGCACCAGCCGCGATCTGGCTGATAGGTACCACACCGTTATTAAATTGCGTTAAACCGCCTTGGGCGCTAATCCATTGCACACCTAAATTGGCGCCTGAGTTATCAGCTACTTCGACAATAATGGCTTCGACCAGTACCTGAGCACGACGGATATCCACCTGACGAATCACATCTTCCAGCGAGCGTAATACGTCTGGCTGAGCAGTAATAACTAAAGAGTTACTTTCGGCATGCGCTTCAATACTGACATCACGGCCTCTGCCTGCAGTACGGGCACCTTGCGCCTGAGTGGCTGCGCCCTGGGCTTCTGCGGCAATAGTAGCGCTGACGCCTTGTAACACTTTGACTAAATCTTCGGCTTTGGCATATTTCAGGTAGTACACACGGGTATTACCCTGACTCTCCAGCTCTGCATCCAGTCGCTGCACTAAAGCCACAACACGTTCACGGGCCTGACGCTCACCACTGACAATCACACTGTTGGTGCGCTCATCAGCCACAATTTTTGGGATTAAAAATTCAGGCTGTTCAGATTTTCCCTGATTTTTATAGATATTTTCCAGAATACGTACCACTTCGGCAGACGAAGCGTAACTTAATTTGATAACTTCCAGATCCTGATCACCGGCTTTGTCGACACGGGAAATGATATCCACCAAACGGTTCACTGTCTCAGCCTGACCCGTCATCATAATGACGTTCGACGGATCATAGTTGACGACGCTCCCACCGCCACTTTGATCAACAAACTGGCGCAATAACGGCGCTAATTCGCGGACTGAAACGTTTTTTACCTGTACAACTCGGGTGACCATTTCATCGCCTAAGGCACCGGCATTGTCACTGACCACAGGGATGTTGGAGGTTTTCGCATCTTTTTGCCGTACCACTTTCAGCACGCCACTTTTCATTTCAACCACCGAGAAGTCATAGACTTCCAGCACGTTTAAGAAAAACTGGTAATACTGTTTTTCGTTCAGCATTTCATAGCTGCGCACATTGATTCGGCCCCGCACCTGCGGATCAACTATGATGGTTTTATTCAGATTTTTACCAACAATATTAATAAATTCGTTGATATCCGTGCCTTTAAAGTTCGGCTGATATTCAGTTGCGGTCGCAAAAAAACTCAGCAGCGCGATAGCGCCCAAACCAAACCAACGGGAAATTTGCAGACGAGAAGATGTCACTGACTTCATTAGAGTTTAACCATCTTAATTAATTATTATTGTGACAGACTAAAGACAATGTCTCTGGTCTGGCCGTCACGTTCAACCTTAATCGAAGCTTGCGTTGCTTCACGTAATTCGTTCATCACCATCATGGCCTGCTGCATATCATTTAACGCAGTACCATTAATTTCAACAGCGACATCATTGGCTTTTAAACCCATGCGTTCAAATAATTCCGGATCTTTACCGGGCATCACACGATACCCATACAACTGGCCGTTACGATATTGGGGTGAGGCTCGAATATAGTCGAAAAACTTCATCGGCTCCGACAACATTTCTTTGCGCACATCTGCTAACTCTTCAATCGCAGGCTGTGGACCTTCCATCATAGGTTCAGGTTGTGGCTGGTAATCCACGTCTTGTAAACCACCATTTTGGGCTGCCATCTGCTGATATTCGATACCATCAAGCATCAGAGTTTCAAAACGGGAAGATACTTTCAGCAACACTCTGTCTTCAAATACCTGGCTTAAACTGGCGCTAGTGCCTTCAATTTTATCGTCTACACCATAAGTTTGCTCAGCCCCCTGACTTTCTATCACAGCGGAGCCTTGTTGTGGCTTTCCTGCAATAGCCACAACACCTGTCAGTTTTACATTTAAGCTGGTTTTGGGTGCGGAAGAAGGCACAGCAACAGGGGCTGCTTCTGCAGTTGCTGAAGCCTGGCCAAATAAGCTGGCGGCTAATAAAGGTTTCAGATCAGGAGCGCCTGCGCCTTTTGTAGTTACAGCAGCTGCAATAGGTTCGGCTTGTGGGACAGGCAACAGTTGCCAGCTCAGTTTCGCCAATAACCAACAAAACAGCAGCACAAAAACTCCGGTAAGCCAGAAATTCAGGCGCTGTTGTGGCAAACGGGTCAGCCATTCAATGGCAGGTCGGGTGGAATCGAGCCAATTCATTCTTTAATATTTCTGTTACAAAACTCATTGCATCTTACCCAGTTGTTTTGTCCTCAACAAGCCTACATATCACAATTCAGAACGCGCTGCGCTTGCGCAGTGTCCCAGACTATACTTTATATGCACCAACAGCGGAGAACAGGCATGGATAAATCGGTAAACCAGCCTACCACAGTTATATTACGTTTAGATAAATGGCTGTGGGCATGTCGCTTTTATAAAACCAGAGCGCTGGCAAAAGACATGATCGAAGGTGGAAAAGTTCATTATAATGGCCAACGTTGTAAAGCCAGCAGAACTGTTGAAGTTGGAGCAACGATAAAACTGACTCAAGGCACGGACGAACGAACTGTGATAGTTCAGGCCTTGTCTGACAAAAGACTGGCCGCACCCTTAGCTCAGGCTCTGTATCAGGAAACAGAAGAAAGCCAGAAACTGAAGCTGGAAAGAGCTGAACTGCGCAAAATGAATTTGCTGTTTGCGCCTCACCCGGAAACCAAACCTGACAAAAAAATGCGTCGTCAGTTGCTGCTGATCAAAGCGCAGCAATCCTAAGGTAATGTTATGAATCAAGATGTGTTAGTACGTTTTTTATTTAATCAGCGTGATGTGCGTGGCGAAATCGCTTACGCCTCCGATAGTTTGCAACAAATGCTGCAAAATCATGATTACCCTTATCCGGTGAAGCAATTACTGGCCGAACTGGTAGTTGCCACCAGTTTGCTGACCGCCACCTTAAAACTGGATGGTGATATTGCGGTGCAGTTGCAGGGCGATGGTCCGGTACGTTTTGCCGCAGTCAATGGCACTGCAGAGCAGGAGTTTCGTGGTGTAGCGCGGCTACAAGCTGAAATTGGTGCCACAGGTTTTCGTGATCTGATCGGTGAAGGTTATATGCTGGTCACTATTACGCCAAAACAAGGCGAACGTTATCAGGGCATTATTCCACTGACCGGCGATAGTCTGACTGAAACTTTAGAAGCTTATTTTGCCCAGTCGGAACAATTGCCAACCCGTTTGTATTTATTTACTGACCTGACTGAAGGTAAAAGCCGCGCTGCAGGTTTGTTGTTACAGGTGTTGCCGGTTGACCCTGAAAAGGCCAAACAGGATTTCAGTGATTTAGTCATAGTGACAGACACTATTACCTCTGACGAATTACTGAATTTGCCAACAGAACAAATGCTGCATCGTTTGTATCACGACGAAGAAGTAGAGCTGTTTGCACCACAGCCGATACGTTTTGTTTGTGGTTGCTCGCGGGAAAAGTGTGAATCAGCCATTATCAGTTTAGGTAAATCCATCATTGAAGAGCATATAGCCGAAGGCAAACTGGAGATCAGTTGTGATTACTGTAACAGTACTTATCAGTTTGATAGTGCTGAATTGTCCTTATTGCTAAATAAGTTCTAGTCAGAAAGCCTTGTGGGGCCTGGTTTCCCCCTGCCCCACAGCTGCTGAAGCATTTATGTAACCCATCTTGTAAGTTTTCATTTTTACGCTAAATTTCCGACAAAACCCGCTATCTCTGGATGTTTTGGCCATCCAAATGAAGTACAATCGGCCCGAACCCTATTAAAAACCATAAATTTACCGACTTACGTACCTCAAGGAGTCACCCTACAATGACCTCTACAATCACACGCCATGTCGATTTAACAGTGGCCGATTTAGTTGAACACGCTCTTCGTCGTAACGAAGGTGTATTAGCGGACAACGGCGCTTTGGTGGTTAAAACCGGTCATAGAACTGGTCGCTCACCTACAGATCGTTTTATTGTTAAAGAAGCCAGCACAGAGCAGGATATCCAATGGGGCAACGTCAATCGTCCTTTTGATCCGGTGAAATTCTCTGCGCTTTGGGCTCGTGTCAGCGACTTTATTGCGACCAAAGAACATTTTGTCTCTCACCTTGAAGTAGGTGCAGATCCGGAACACTACATTCCGATGACAGTGACCACAGAAACAGCATGGCAGCATATTTTTGCTAAAAACCTGTTTATTACGTCAGCACAGTGGAACAAAGCGGGCAAAGAGACCTGGCAAATTCTGAACGTGCCTTCGTTTGAATGTGACCCAGAGCGTGACGGCACTAACAGTGACGGTACTGTGATGATCAACTTTGCCGAGCGCAAAGTGTTATTAGCGGGCATGCGTTATGCCGGCGAAATGAAAAAAGCCATGTTCTCAGTACAAAACTTCCTGTTGCCAGCCAAAGGTGTATTACCTATGCACTGCTCGGCTAACGTAGGTGAAGCAGGCGACACCACCTTATTCTTCGGTTTGTCAGGCACTGGTAAAACAACCTTATCAGCAGACCCGAAACGTTTTCTGATTGGTGATGACGAACACGGCTGGGCACCTAACTCAGTGTTTAACATTGAAGGCGGTTGCTACGCTAAATGTATCGACTTGTCGAAGAAAAACGAGCCTGTAATTTGGGATGCGATCCGCTTCGGTACTATTCTGGAAAACGTGGTGTTAGATGCTAACCGCACGCCGGATTACAAAGATGCCAGCCTGACCCAAAACAGCCGCGCCGCTTATCCGTTAGCTCATGTCGAAAAACGTGTGCTGGAAAACCGTGCCGGTGAACCTAAAGCCGTAGTTTTCCTGACTTGTGATGTCAGTGGTGTATTACCACCAGTTTCTATCCTGTCAGAAGAAGCCGCCGCTTATCACTTCTTAAGTGGTTACACTGCCAAAGTAGGTTCAACGGAAATTGGTTCAACTTCTGCTATTGAATCGACTTTCTCTACCTGTTTTGGTGCACCGTTTTTCCCACGCCCTGCTGGCGTGTACGCTGAGCTTTTGATCAAACGTGTACGTGAATTTGGCAGCAAAGTGTATTTAGTGAACACAGGCTGGACAGGTGGTCCACATGGTGTGGGTAAACGTTTTGATATCCCCACTACTCGTGGCATTATTGACGCTATCGTCTCTGGTGAATTGGCGACTGCTGAAACTGTACATTTAGCAGAATTAAATCTGAATGTGCCATTGAAAGTAACAGGTGTGGACAGCAACTTGCTGAACCCAAGAGATACCTGGACTGACAAAGCTGCTTACGATCAGTACGCCAGCAAACTGGCAGCTGAGTTTGCTAATAACTTTAAGAAATACGATGTATCTGATGCAATCCGCAACGCAGGTCCAAAAGTAGCTTAATGAAATTGGGGTCAGAGTAAAATTAATTGCCAGGCAATTAATTTTACTCTGACCCCAATTTATGCAGTTTTAGTCAAAGGCAAATACACAGTCACCACTAATCCGCCATAAGCATGGTTATGCATACTGATTTGACCATGGTGCATATCGACAATCTTTTTAATAATAGCCAAACCTAAACCCGATCCACCGCTGCCACGGGCTGTATCGCCCTGCGCAAAGGGCTCAAACATACGCTGCATTTCATGCTCAGGAATACCAGGGCCATGATCCCGCACCTGCACATAGTCCTTACGGCTGGCACGCTCTACGCCTGTGCTGACTTCAATAGCTCCATCAGAATACTTCAGTGCATTTTCAATCAGGTTATTCAGCACCCGTTTTATCGCAA
>JAHIWM010000155.1 GCA_018815765.1 Gammaproteobacteria bacterium
CAATGCGTTATCAGGATGAGCGGCGGTAGAAAAACTGGGTCTTAAGCCCGAATTGGTATCAGCCGCTAAAGTAAATTGTGATACCACCAACAAAGCACCACCAGCTTGTTGCACATTCAGATTCATTTTGCCGTTTTCATCGGAAAACACTCTGTATTTAAGTACTTTCTCTGCCAATTTTTTGAGATGCTGCTCTGTGTCATCTTTTTCTACACCAAGCAGCACCAATAAACCTGTATGAATAGCGCCAACAACCTGTTGATCCACTGTCACACTGGCGGAACTAACCCGCTGAATAAGGGCTTTCATACCACGGCTTCCACTTTCTCTGTCCGCACTGTCCTCGCCATCACCAGGCTGGCTTGATACAAAGCCTTTGTTATACCCGTTTCTGATGCGGAGTGACCCGCATCCACTACCCAATTCAGCTGTGCACCAGGCCAAAGTGACGCCAGACTCAAAGCATTTTCGGCTTTACAGATCATATCGTAACGACCATGCACTATCTGACAGGGTAAATGCTTGATTTTATGTATGTTATTCAGCAGCTGATCGGGTTCAAAAAAACACTGATGCTGAAAATAATGATGCTCAATCAGCGCCAAAGCTAAAGCTGACTGCGTATCCATTTCGCCACTGCGGGCAAACTCGTTGGGGAGCAAAGTGGCAATACGGGATTCCCAGATACTCCAGGCCAAAGCGGCCTCTACACGGACAGCTTCATCTTTATGATGCAGCTGTAACTGGTAGGCCTGCAGAACATCCAGTTGTGAAAGATGAGCGATTGGTTTGATAAAATCCTGATAATAATCAGGAAATACCTGACTGGCACCAAAACCGTTGCGATATAACCAATCAATATCCTGCTCTCGCCCAAGGAAAATACCACGCAAAATAAAACCTAAACAATGCTGTGGATAGTGTTGACCATAGGCCAAAGCCAGGGTACTACCCCAGGACCCTCCGGCTACAACCCAGCTTGGGATCTGCAGATGCTGTCGGATCAACTCCATATCCTCGATCAGATGTTGAGTACTGTTGCTTTCCAACTGCAATGCAGGAGTGGATAAACCACAGCCTCGCTGGTCAAAAATAATAATATGGTACAAGGCCGGGTCAAATAACTGACGATGAAAAGGCGAACTACCTCCACCAGGACCACCATGACAATAAATCACCGGTATACCATCCGGATTACCACTTTGTTCCAGATAAATCTGCTGATGGTCAGGAGTCTGAAGCCATTCAGTGGCAAAAGTCTCTACAGGCGCAGTTGTATTCATGCGGTGCTGTCCTTTTCGGCTAATTTTTCTGCCTCAGAGGCAGCCTGCAGATAAAGCTCTTCCAACAAAGCAGTTAACTCAGCACCTAATAACACCACCAACCACACCAGATAGATCCACAAAAATAAGATCGGCACTAAAGCCAAAGCACCATAAATGGCCTGATAGGACGGGAAATGAGTGATATAAAGGGCAAAACCTTTTTTTAATAATTCAAACATGACGCTGGCGGTTACTGCTCCAATTAATGCATGGCGATACTGCACTTTGGCATTAGGCACCACCAGATACAGCAGAAAAAATGCCAGAATAGAAAACACATAAGGCGTCAATGTCAGTAATACAGTGCTTAACCCCGGAGTGTAACCATCAGCCAGACTGGATAAAGACAAAATATAAGAAGTTACAGCAATGGAAGCGCCAAGCAGAATAGGCCCAAAGGTCAGCACCATCCAATAAATAGAAAACGAAATAATCAGCCTTGGGCGTTTTTTAATACGAAATATGCTATTGATAGTTTTATCGATATTGTGGATCAGCATCAGCGCCACCACCACCAAAGCACCAATACCTACAGCTGTCATTTTGCCAATATTTTCAACGAATCCAGCAATATACAAGCGTAAGTCATCGCCTTTTGCAGGTGCCACATTGGCATATAAAAAAGCTTCCAGTTGATCGCGCAATTCAGCAAACATCGGAAAAGCACCCATCACCGAAAACATCACCGCAATAAAAGGCACCAGAGACAATAACGAGATATAGGCCAAATACCCACCAATCACATTGATCTGGTCGTTTTGGCAACGCTTAAGATACAAATTTAAAAAATCATTGCTCTTTGAGCGCCACAACTGCAGCTTATCTTTGTCCCATCCTTGTGCCATCAGGTTTTACTCCACGAAGCTGAACGCTGTACCTGAAGAGAGAGCTTCAGTTAAAGCTTTGCTTGGCTTTTCAATAAAATCAGCACCTTGCTGATCAATAAATAACACAGGTAACTTCAGTTCATCCGCTACTTTCAGTCCTTGCTCGCTACCCATACATAAAAATGCAGTAGACCAGGCGTCGCCCCAGGTTGGGTCTGCAATTAAGATAGTGGTCGACACTGTAGCATGAGTCACAGGTGTTCCGGTGCGAGCATCGAGTACATGACTGTAACGTACACCATCCTGATCATAAAAGTGACGGTAAGTGCCTGATGTCATAATAGATAAAGGCTCATCCTGCTGCACACTAATGATTTTTTGTAATTTTTGTGAGTCAGGTAAAGGTTTTTCAATAGCCACTCGCCAGGCTTTTGCTTCCGGCTTTTTACCTTTACTGACCAGCTCGCCGCCTACTTCCACCAGATAGTTTTGAATACCTGCTTTATCAAGAATTTTTGCCAGTTGGCCTACTGTGTAACCCTGAGCAATCGAAGACACATCGACTCGTAAAGCAGAATGTTGTTTCGCTAAACTTTTGCTGCCAATGAGCGTCAATTTATCTAAACCAATGGTTTGTTTCAGTGCCTGAATTTGCTCTGTACTGGGTTTAGTGAGTTTATCGCCACGAAAACCCCACAATTCAAAATAGGGTTTTACTGTTAAATCGTAGCAACCTTCACTATAAGCGGATATCTGTTTGGCAATCTCCACCAACTGCACCAGCTCGTCACCGACCTCTGTTGGGTCACGGCTCTGCTGGGCATTAAAGCCTTCAATCACAGAGTCAGGTCTGTAATTCGACATCAGCAGGTCAATGCGTTCAAGCTCATCTTTTAACTGAGTTTCTAAGCTAGTTTTATCCAGCTCTTGTTCGCTCCAAAAGCTAACGGTAAAAGTAGAACCTTGAGCAGGTCCTGAAATGCGTTGAATGGGGTCGGGTTGACTACAGGCGGTTAAACCAACGAAAAGAAAGGCAAAAACACTCAGGCGTTTTAACAACATAGGGCGCTACAGACAAAAGAATGGATGCGCCAGTGTAAACAAAACAAGGCATAAAATCCAGCCACTAAGGCCGTAGTTACTGGCTTACAGCGGAACAAGCGAACAGACTGGACGCTTAAATTCAGGTTTTGGTCGCTGGCAAATTGTGCAATCACCTGACTCAGGTTAGTTTGTTTACTGTCTTATCAGAAGAGGTTTACCAATGAAAAAGCCCCAGGCCTTAGCGCCTTTTATTTATAGTTGTATTGCCAGCGCCAGTTTGCTCTGTGCTGCCCCCCTTTTTGCTGCGGATGCAACAAGCCAGTACTTTGAATCTGAAGATATTTTTGCGCTGGAATATGCCAACGACCCACAAGTATCGCCTGACGGTAAACAGGCGGTGTACGTGCGTAACAGCAACGATATTATGACCGACGGTACCCACAGCAGTTTATGGCTACTGGATATAAAAACCGGCCATCAAAGCCCGTTATTTGTTGATCAGTTTAACTACGGTAGTCCACGCTGGTCTGAAGATGGCAGCCGTATCGCTTTTATTTCTGACCGTTCAGGTTCGCGCCAAATCCATGTGCATTATGTCAAAGAAAACAAAACAGCTTTAGTCAGCCAGCTTTCCAAAAGCCCGGGTAACTTAAACTGGTCACCAGATGGTGAACAGCTGGCTTTTACGATGAATGTACCGGCTCAGCCGACTAAGCTTGCCAAAGCCACCAAAATGCCAAAAAAACCTGAAGGCGCTAAGTGGTCTGAACCTGCGGTGCTGATTGAACGGGCTCAGTATCAGGCTGACGGCCAGGGCTTTTTAAAATCAGAGTTTCGTCATGTGTTTGTTTTACCTGCAACTGGGGGTAAAGAACGTAAGCTGACTGAAGGTGACTTTAATTACGGCTCAGACTTAAGCTGGACACCGGACGGCAAAGCACTGATCTTTTCCGCCAATACCAGCAAAGACTGGGAATACCAGCCACGTGACAGCGACTTGTACCAGTTCACTCTAGCAAACAGTCAGTTAAAGCAGTTGACCAGTATGCCAGGGCAGGAAAACTCTGCTGTATTTTCACCCGATGGCAAGTACCTGGCTTTTGTCTGGGGTAATAATGAAAAAGTACCTTATACCAACGGCAAACTAAAACTGATGGACTGGCGCTCAGGCGAAATTAAAGATCTGACCAAAGAGCTCGACAGAGACGTCGAAAACCCACAATGGCTGGACAACAGTAGTCTGGTGATCCAGTTTGATGACAAAGGCAAACGCACCCTGTCTTCTGTATCGTTATCCGGTAAGCTGGAACAGTTAACAGATCAATTGTCTGGCGCAGGTTTACCTCAGCCTTATTTAAGCGGTGAATACAGTGTTGCCAATGAAGTGATTGCCTTTACTCAGGGCAAGGCGCAACGACCAGCTGATGTAGCTGTGATTGTTGATGGTAAAACCCGCACTTTAACGGCATTAAACGAAGATGTGCTTGGTCATAAAACACTGGGGCAAGTGCATGAAATTAATTACAAATCATCTTTTGACGGTGAACCAATTCAGGGCTGGTATATCACACCACCAGATTTTGACCCGAAGAAAAAATACCCTATGATGCTGGAAATTCACGGTGGCCCACATTTAGCCTATGGTCCACATTTCAGTGCCGAGATGCAACGTTTTGCCACTGAAGGTTATGTGGTGTTTTATGACAACCACAGAGGCAGCTCGTCTTATGGCGAACGTTTTGCCATGTTGTTGCACGGCAAATACAGTTCACCTGAAGATTACGCAGACCACGATTCAGGTGTGAATGCGATGCTGGAACTGGGTTTTGTCGACAAAGACAACCTGTTTATCGCTGGTGGTTCTGCCGGTGGTATTGCCACAGCTTATGCTGTGGGTTTAACCCAGCGTTACAAAGCAGCAGCTGTGGTTAAGCCTATTATCAACTGGCTGAGTAAAGTACTGACAGGCGACAGCTACCTGTATCAAACCTTTCATCAGTTCCCTGGTGTGCCTTGGGAAAATGTTGAGCATTACTGGAAACGTTCGCCTTTATCGCTGGTAGGTAATGTGACCACTCCTACTATGCTGATGACAGGCGAAGCCGACAGACGCACGCCAATCAGTGAATCAGAGCAGTTTTATCAGGCACTGAAAATTCGTAACGTTGACACTGTGATGGTGCGTATTCCAGGCTCACCCCATGGAATTGCCAATAAACCCAGCCGGATGATCACCAAGATTGAATACATTCTGGCCTGGTTTAATCAATACAAAACCAGCTCAAACTAAATCACTTCTCCCGAGACGATAAAGCCCGGATCTCCGGGCTTTTTTTTGCAAGCAGCCTGTGTGGCACAGCTGCTTGTATATAAGTGCAGTTTTGTTAGTCTTGACTCAGGTAATAATTCGACAGGAAACAGCTAATGGCACAGTGGCTTAGCGGTACAGTAACGGCAAATACACACTGGACTGACACTTTATTCAGCCTGCGGGTACAGACAGAAGCTTTTGACTTTATCGCAGGTCAATTTGTCCGATTGGCGCTGGATACAGCGGATGGCAAAGTGCAGCGAGCTTATTCACTGCTAAATGGCCCAGGCGACACAGAACAGGAGTTTTTAATCAGTACTGTTGCTGACGGTCTGCTGACACCTTTACTACAGCAGTTAAAACCTGGCGATACGGTGCAGGTCAGCCAGCCTGCCAGCGGATTTTTTATTCTGGATGAAGTACCAGATGGCGATAACCTTTGGCTGATTTCTACAGGTACAGGCATTGGGCCTTATTTATCTATGCTCGGCACAGAGACCCCATGGCAGCGCTTTTCTTCTATTATTTTGCTACACAGTGTGCGTTTTGCTGCTGAACTGGCTTATCAGCCACTGATTAGCAAATTTCAACAGCGTTATGGTACACAACTGCATTATCAGCCTGTCGTCACAAGGGAAGCCTATGCTGGTGCTTTGCAGCAACGTATTCCGGAATTAATCAGCAGCGGTACCTTGCAACAGGCTTGTGGCCAGACTCTTGATGCCAATTCTCAGGTGATGCTCTGCGGCAATCCGCAAATGATTACTGAAACCAAAGCCGTGCTGGAAAGCCTTGGCCTGAAAAAGAATTTACGCCGCGATCCAGGGCAGATCACAGTGGAACAGTACTGGAAATAGCACTGGCTTGATGGGTAGCTAACACTGAGTCACAGGCAAAGTCAGTGAACCTTTTACAGTTTGCTGCTGATGAATTTCTACCAGACATAACTGACTAGCCACTGCTTCAGAGCTTATTTTCAGATCAGACACTGCTTTGCCTTTAATTTTCAGCTCAACCTCTTTGTCTTTGGCCAGTTCATTCAGGCTATGCACCACACAAATATTGTTGGCCAACCTGTGATTCAGCGCTAAATCTAAATCACCTACACCAGCCACTCTACTTCTGTCTCTGTCCAGACTAATACGTAAATCCGGTTTATGATCAGCAGTAAAACCTGCAAATTGCAGATTAAACACCAGCACATCTTCAAAGGCTAAATTATCTTGTTCAGACTGAGGAAATTCCATTGTCAGTTGTTGTACTGCACCTAATGAAGCTGGTTTTACTAAAGCCTCAGGATCTGGAATAACCGCCTGCACCAGTTGCTCTGACCAGGTGGGGCCATAAACCCAACGATATAAAGCAGTATGAGGTTCGCGACTCGCTTGCTGATACCAGGTGTTTTGCAAAGCAGAAATTTTCTCGGCTTTCAGATAATAACGCAGCGCCGTATCTTTCGGGCAAGAGGCCACAGAAAGTACATGCTTTTTGCCCAGTGCTATCACCTGAGTGTTATTTGGGTCCTGTTTTGTTTGCCACCATTCGGTTGCCAACACAGGACTGGCGCTTAAAGCCAAGATTAATACTGCCGAAAATTTCATCACCACCCTCCAGTTGCCGCGCCATTGTAGGAGAACAACACCGTTTTGCAACCATTCATATTGCCTGATCGGCCTGACTGGCTGCTGAACCCCGAATAATTTCATACTCAAGGCAAAGGCAGAAAACTCAGATTAAGAAATCAGGAAATAGTTTCAGTGGCAAAAGAAGAACAGCATAACGGCACTTAGTCTTTAATGGGAAGGTGCAGAAGCCGGACCAAACTGGCGCTGATGGTAACGCATAATCGCCTGATTTAACTTTGGCATTATGTCTGGATTGCGGGCTATGTAGGCTTTGCTGATATAAATGCCAAAAGGCAACTGCATTTCCAGGTGCATTGAGTACAGAGACGGGTCTAGTTTTTCTTGTTGCATCATGGCTTTTGCAGTCAATTCAGGCAGCATAATAGCGTCAACCCGATGCGAATTAAGCAGGGTGAATAACATCCGTACATGATTGGGGGCACCAGCAACCTTATAGCCTTGCTTGACTAACCATATATGCAGGTTGCTGTTCAATTGGGCTGAAACTACAGCCTTTTGTTTGAATGAGATAGAAGCAGGATCCAGCTCAGTTCGTTGCTTTAACCAAACCCAGGTCCACCTGTTATAGGTGACAGCAACAGAGAACTCTGCCACCGCATTTCGCTCGGAGTTTTCAGAAGCCAGAAACAATCCATCCACCACCTGATTTTCCATATCCTTTACTGCCCTACCATAATTTGGCTCAGGCACGATTTTAAATTCTTGTTGCAGATCAGTCATAATACTGACAAAAGCCTCATAACCAACCCCATGGTAGTCGCCATTCTGGATGTAGGTATATGGGGGATAATCCGGCATCGCCATTCGCAAAGTTTCCTTTGCCTGCAGCGCAGCTGGCAAGAAAAAACTGCCCCCTATAAAAAGCCATAACGCTTTCACACTGCGGCTTTTAATCAGCGTTTTACTCAGGCAGCACTTCATCGGTTTTAGCCTGATAACGACGAATAGCTGCGTTTAACCGCTGCATAAACTGCGGATGATTTTTCAGGTAGGCTTTATTGATATAAATCGCAAAAGGTAAAGTAATTTCCTGCTGAAAACTGTACAAAGCAATATCTGTATCTTGTTCTGTCATCAGTGTTTTTACTGTCAGCTCTGGCAATAAAATAGCATCCACCCTTTTGAATTTTAATAAGTTCAACAACCCCCTGATATCTGAAGTGCCCGCCGTCACCTGATAATGATGCTCTTTCAGCCAGCGGAACACGTTGCTATTGGTTTGCCCTGCTACTTGCGCTTTATGTTTAAAGTTTTCGGAACCAGGCTGTAAATCTGTACGATGCTTTAACCAAACCCAGGTCCACTGGATCATCAATACAGGTTCGGAAAACTCAGCGTTTTTATTGCGTTCTGCGCTTTCAGTGGCCAGAAAAAAACCGTCTACAGTGTCCTGCTTCAAATCAACAATAGCGCGGCCAAAGTGAGGCACCAGTTGTATCGAAAAAGGCTGCTGCAAGTCTGCCATTATAGCGGCGACAGCCTCATATCCTATGCCATGATTACGTCCATTGTCTTGAAAGGTATAAGGCGGATAATCTGCCATTAAAAATCGTAACTTCTCGTTAGAAACTGCATTGGCAGAAACTGACCAGCAGATCATAAAACACAATAAAAACCTGAACATAAGTGACTACCATCAAAAATACAAAAAGGACTGCTGGTTCGAGATTAACTCTAGCAGCAATAATGAAATAGCGACGACAAAACTACACAAAGGTCCGCCTGACGCTTTTTAACCAGGTGATTCCCAGAGTGACAAATGTCGGCTGAACTGTAAAATACTTAAGTACTTATTGCTCTTTGATTTTTAACCAGAGATCTAATTTTCCTCTGTAACAATGGGATAAAGCCAAGCATGCTAAAAGTGACACTGGAACAGTGGCGAATGTTTAAAGTGGTGGCCGATCATGGAGGCTTTAATCAAGCCGCTGCGGTGATCCATAAAAGTCAGTCCAGTATTCACACTGCAGTGCAAAAAATTGAAGCCAGCTTAGGTGTCGCTTTGTTCCGGGTGGAAGGCCGTAAGACGCTGTTGACCGAAGAAGGTGAAATGATTTTGCGTCGGGTCAATTATCTGCTGGATGAAGCATCCAGAGTGGAAGATATAGGCCTGACGCTGGCCGAAGGCATAGAGACCAAATTACGTATTGCTGTGGATGAAATATTCCCGCAGCATTTATTGTACAAAGCGCTGGAAAACACCTCGGCCGCTTATCCTATGCTGCGGATTGAGTTGAGTGAATCCATTTTATCCGGCGCAAAAGAGCTGCTGGAAACCTTTCAGGTGGATCTTGCAGTATCGCCGCTGACCATTAAAGACATTTTCAGTGAAGAGTTATGCCAGATAGAATTTATGGCAGTCGCCTGCCCCACTCACCCACTGTTTGCCATAGAACGCGATCTGACCATTGAAGATTTAAAATCCTATCGGCAAATAGTCGTACGCGATTCAGCTATATCGCGGCGTAATGACGAAGGTTGGCTTGGTGCTAACCAGCGTTGGACTGTCAGTCATATGCGTACCTCGATAGATATGATTAAAAAAGGTCTGGGTTTTGCGTGGTTACCTTTAACTTCTATAGTCGACGATTTAGAACTAGGCTTGCTGAAACCTTTACCACTTTGTAATGGCCGAACCCGTAAAGTGAATCTGCATTTATTGTTTTTAGACGCCGACAAGCTAGGCCCAGCCGCCCGCACCTTTTTAGGTGAATTACGTTATCAGAGTATGGATTTGCCTACGTCAGAAGATATGTAAATGAAATTGGGGTCAGATCACATTGTTAACAGTTAACAATGTGATCTGACCCCATTTTTATTTTTTAGTGGTTTACCGGCGACCAGGCTGGAGTAGCAGCTTCCGGCTTTTTATACAAAGCTGGATAAGCGCTTTGGCTGGCGTACTGCACTTCACCATCAACTACTGTCAGCTCCGCTTCGGTCTGTAATAACTTCTCTTCAGATACTTTTAAAATATCCTGATTCAGCACCACAAAATCCGCATACATACCAGGCTGAATTTGGCCTTTCACCAGCTCTTCCCCTGAAAAATAGGCACTGCCAGAGGTAAAGATTTTTAAGGCTGTCAGTCTGTCCAGCGTATTTTCTTTACCATATAAACGAGTGCCACCCACAGTTTTACCCGACACAGCCCAGTAATAGGTTGCCCAAGGGTTGAAGCTGGCTACACGGGTGCCATCTGTACCAAAACCTACAGGAATACCCAGTTCCAGCATCTTTTTAAATGGCGGGCTTTGTTCTGTTTTAGCTTTGCCATAACGCTGTAAAAAGTCTTCACCGGCAAAAGCCATCCGGCCCTGCACTGCAATAGCACCACCTAAAGCTTTAACGCGTTTCAGGTTTTTATCTGAAATAGTTTCAGCGTGGTCGATAATCCAGCGTACTTTATTCAGTGGCTGAGTCTGGTTAATGGTTTCAAACACCGTCAGCATACGTTCAATTGACTCATCGTACGTGGCGTGAATACGGAAAGGCCAGCCTTGCACTAAATGTAATCTTACGATTTGCTCTAATTCAGGATCGGCGTCCGCATCCAGTTCTGGCCGTGCCGACATAAAGTTTTCGTAGTCAGAGGCTTTCCAGGCCAGCAACTCGCCGCCGCCTTCCACTACATAACCGTTATCCATATGCAAATGCAGGTTCTGGTTGTTTTTGTAGTTACTCATCCACTGGCTGAAGCTGCTCAACTCCTTGCCCGGGGTTTGTGGAAACAAATAGTTCGACACCCGGATTGGCAATTTACCTGTCACAGCCAATACGGTCGAAGCCTCATAGTTTTCAGGAAAGTCATGGCCACCGCCGCCGGCGTCCACCACACTGGTTACACCTAAACTCAGCAGCTTGCTGTAAAACTGTTTGCTGGAATTCAGTTGGTCGTCCTGCGACAACTGCGGCAGCGCAGCTATGGTTTTGTACAAAATGGTTGGGTTAGGGTCGGCAATTAAACGGCCTGTTAACTCACCCTGCGCGTCTTTTTCATAATAACTGTCTTTTGGTGCCACGGAGTCTTTGTTTATCCCCAGTACTTGCATGGCTTTTTTATTCAGCACAGCACCTGAGTATAAATGCAGCACAAAGACTGGTGTGTTTGGTGCAATTTCAGTCAGCTCAGCCGAGGTAGGTAAACGCTTTTCTTTAAACTGATAAGGGCTAAAGCCACCCACCACCCGGGCCCACTGGCCTTCTGGTGTCACTTCAACATTCTTTTTCAGCAAAGCTAACGCGTCTTTTAATGAGGTTAACCCTTCCCAACGGGTTTCTAAATTGTAAAAGCGACCACCACGTACCACATGCAGGTGAGAGTCGTTGATGCCAGGGATCACCCGACGACCTTGTGCATCAATCAGTTGGGTCTTGGCTGTTTTTTGCGCCAGCAAGCTTTGGCTGTCTGTAGTTAATTGTTCAAAACGGCCATTGGTAACAGAAAATGCCGAGTATTCTTTGCCATCAAAGGTTTGAATTTTTGCGTTGTAGACTATTAAATCAGCCGCCATCAGGCTGAATGACAAACCAGAGGCCACTGCCGCTGCTACGAGTTGTTTAACCAGTTTCATAATATGTTCCTTTTAATTCAGTGTTCGACTACAACCCAGCGGCTTGTTTGCCACTTTGAGATGAAAAAAATACCGCAAGAGCTTCAATATCCTGATCCGATAGCGCACTGGCATTAGCCTGCATGATAAAAGCGAAACCGCCTTTACGTTTACCGTCGCGATAGGCCTTTAAGGCGTACTGCAAATACTCTTTGTTTTGTCCGGCCAGATTAGGGTTGGTGGCCACAGGAGCTATACCAAATTCACCATGACAACCTAAACACTGTTGAGATAACACCTGACCTTTGGCATACAACTGCTCTCTGCTGGCTGCAGAGTGTTGACTGAATGTAGCTGCGACTATAAGTAAAGCTAAAGCTGTTAAAGTCTTCATCTTCGCCTCCTTCCTCTTTTGATAAAAAGGCCACTTATCGTGGCCTTCTGCTCAAGTTGCCTTAGAATTACTGACCTTCTTTGGCATTAAACATTTCAGTAGCGTAAATCAAACCTAAGCCGTAACCACCTGCATGTTCTTTGGCAATATCAGTCACAGCTTCGTAAGAGGCAGTGCGTGCCCAGTCACGTTGCAGCTCTAACATGTATTGCAACCAGGTCACAGGACGGGCACCAGCCTGGATC
>JAHIWM010000156.1 GCA_018815765.1 Gammaproteobacteria bacterium
TCTGACCATAAATATCGCCCGTATTCAGCGCCAGCAGCTTTTGCGGCTGCAGTTTGCCCGACACCAGGGGTACACCAGCCAGCTTAATACGGTATTCCTGCGGATTTTGTTTTAAGCTGTCACGTACCCGCACTTCCGGTAATAAAAATCCGGATTGTTCGGACAAGGTTTTACGCACGCCCCGCAAAGTTTGCAGCAAGCTTTCGCCCTGATCTTTATCCGCCAGATACACCAGCCTAAAACCCAGTTCTACTGAAATACGGTCGATAAAAGGCAAATCATCCCAGACCAAAGCTGCAGGTTCCTGACTGATTTTTTCAGTCAGCGCTTCGACGTCAGTGTAGCTGCGGCCGTCCGCTTTTTGCTGTAAACGCCAGGCAGCAAAATACAAAGGCGCTGCAAAGATTAAAAAGGCCGCTGTTGGCATACCAGGCACTAAACCCAACACCGTCATAATGACGCCGGCAGTGAGCAAAACCCTGGGGGAAGCCAGTAACTGGCGGCCTACTTCATCTGACATTTCCCCTTCGTCATTCATCCGGGTGACAATAATTGCCGCGGCAACAGACATCAGTAACGAAGGCACCTGAGCGACTAAACCATCACCTATGGTCAGTAAAGCAAAACGCTGGAAAGACTCACCTAAGCCTAAACCATGCATAAAGACGCCGATGGCAACACCACCTAACAGGTTAATCACCAGAATGATTAGACCTGCGATAGCATCACCACGGACAAATTTAGAAGCACCATCCATTGAGCCATAAAAATCGGCTTCTTTGGCGATGATCTGACGACGCTCTTTGGCCTGTTCCGGTGCTATTAAACCGGCATTTAAATCGGCGTCTATTGCCATTTGTTTACCCGGCATCGCATCGAGGGTAAAACGGGCCGCCACTTCAGAAATACGTTCACCACCTTTAGTGATAACGACAAAGTTGATGATCATCAGAATGACGAAGACCACCATACCCACCACATAGTTGCCGCCTATCACTACTTCACCAAAAGACTGGATCACATTACCAGCCACATGAGTGCCTTCATGGCCGTGCAATAACACCACCCGGGTCGAGGCCACGTTCAACGTCAGACGCATCAGGGTCGCTACCAGCAACACTGTCGGGAATACTGAAAAATCCAGTGGCTTCTGACTGGACACAGCCACCAGCAAAACCACAATAGACAACACTATGTTGAAGGTGAATAACACATCCAGCATCCAGCCCGGCAAAGGCAATACCACCATGGCCAGAATGGCCAGTAATAACACTGGAATTGCGGTGTAAGGTTGAGTAAAAGAACGCCAGTTCACAATGTACTTCCTCGCTCATTGGCCTGTTTTTGCAGGCTGGACGGTATAAAAATATCGGGAATAGGAGCAGGCTTCTGGCCCCGCCCCTGTTTATAAGCTTTAAGTTGCATCACATAAGTCAGTACATAAGCCACTGCTGTGTAAAGGCCCTTAGGCACTTCCTGATCGACACGGGTCGAAAAATAAATGGCCCGTGCCAAAGGCGGTAATTCAATCACTTCCAACTGATGCGTTGCTGCCAGCTCGCGGATGCGCTGGGCCATCTGATCCACCCCTTTGGCCACCACATAAGGCGCTTTCGCCTTATGCTCTGAGTACTTCAGCGCGACCGCATAGTGAGTTGGGTTAGTAATAATGACATCTGCTGTAGGCACCCTGTCTTCAATCCGCCTGTTAGCTATCTGGTACTGAATTTGCCGGATCCGGCCTTTAATCTCCGGATTACCATCTGTTGATTTACGTTCGTCTTTGACTTCCTGTCGGGTCATTTTCAGCTTGTTAGCGACTTTAAACTTCTGAAAAGGCACGTCAATCACAGCCACTAATATCAGCACCACTGCCAGCATCATCAGACTGAATGACAACATCTCCAGCCCTTCTTTAGCTGCCGTGGCTAAATCCATGCGCTGCAGAAATAATAAACGGGTTGCCAAATGACTCATCAACCCCCACAAACACAAACCCAGTAGCAAAGCTTTTAAAATAGATTTAGCCAGTTCAACCAGACTTTCACCACCAAACATCCGGGCAAGACCGGCAATAGGGTTCATATTGCTGAATTTGGGTCCAAGCAACTTCGTTGAGAAAATCATACCACCGGGAAGAATACCTGCGATCCATGCGGCAATAAACAAGGTCAGCAGAAATGGCAAACAGGCGGCCAGCATTGCCATCAGGGCATTCGCCAAAGCGCCTGTCATGAGGTCACCCCGTTTTAAGGAGTCTTTATCCAGTTGCCAGCTGCTTTCAACCAGCTCATAAAACAACTGCATAAATGAGTCAGCAAACCACAATAAAGCTGCGCTCCCCAGAAGTAATAACAGGGCAATATTCAACTCTTTCGAGCGGGCAACCTGACCCTCTTCACGGGATTTTCTAAGCCGCTGCTCTGTGGGTTTTTCGGTTTTGTCCTGACCGGTATTTTCTGACATAACTGCTTAGCCTCTTAACTCATCACCAGCTGCATCACGCCCAGCACATGTTCGGCCACAGTCGAAAAGTGATTGCCCATTTCGCCTAAGATTAAAAACACACAAACAAAGCCCAATAACAAAGTCATAGGAAAACCTAAGGCAAACAGATTCATACTGGGAGCGGAGCGGCTGGCAATACCAAAAGTTAAATTCACCAGCAGCATGGCAATAATGGCAGGTAAAGCAATCAACAAAGCAGCGCCAAACATCCAGCCAAATAAGTTCACTAACAGCATCAGGTCCAGCTGATACAAGCTGGCCCCTACAGGCCACAAACTAAAACTGTCGACCATAATTTGCAGGCTGATCAGGTGACCGTTTAAGGCAAAAAACAATAATGCCGTCATCACCCAAAATAGTTGACTCAATACCGATACCGAGTCACCGCTGGCCGGGTCGTTCATCATGGCCATAGACAAGCCCATTTGCATCGAAATCATCAGGCCAACCAGCGCCAACACTTCAAATAACATCCGCACTGCACCAGCCATAATGACAGCAAAAATCACCTGCTCCAGTGTCACTACAGCGCCTTCCAGCGAAAAAGGATCTATGGCTTTGACTTCAATAGAAGGAGCCAGCAAAAAGCTTAAAAACAGCGCCAGAATAATACGGGCTCTGGGGACTACCGCAGGATTATCAAATACAGGTAAAGCCCAGAAAAATGCGGCCAGCCTTACAAAAGGCCACCACAAAGTACCAAACCACACCATCAGTTGGTCTGTGGTCAGGCTTAATAACGAACTCATTTAGCTGTTCATCCCAATATCGCCGGGATCATCTGACTTAAATTGGCAAACCAGTCCAGTAACTTCTGGATAAGCCAGTGACCGGCAAACACTACCATCAGTAAGGTCAAAATCATTTTAGGTAAAAAGGTCAGGGTTTGTTCCTGAATGGAAGTCGCAGCCTGAAACACAGACACACAAATCCCCAGCACTAAACCTGGCACGATCAGCACCAGCGAAATTTCGATAATGGTAAAAATGGCGTCGCTAATCAGCTGTGTCGCCATACCCGGATTCATGGAGCGGCTCCGAAGGTTGCAGCTAAGGTACCGGCCACCATAGACCAGCCATCCGCCAGTACAAAGATCATTAACTTAAAGGGCAAACTGATAATCAAGGGTGACAACATCATCATCCCCATAGACATCAGCACGCTGGCAATCACCAGGTCGATAATTAAAAACGGAATAAACAACATAAAGCCAATCTGAAAAGCTGTGGTCAGTTCACTCAATACAAAAGCCGGTAACAACACATCAAAAGTTAAATCTGCCGCAGCTCTGGTGGTGGGTTCATTGGCAATTTTTAATACCTGATGCAGCTCATTTTCACGAATTTGCGCCAGCATAAATTGCCGTACCGGCTGTTCTGCCCGCGCTATCGCCTGTTCCAGCGTCATGCTTTGCGCCTGATAAGGCTTAAAGGCATTCTGATAAATATCCTGCCAGACAGGTTTCATTATCAGCAAGCTGAGCATCAGCGCTATCCCAATCAGTATCCGGTTTGGCGGGCTTTGGGCTAAACCCAGCGCCTGACGCAAAATTGCCAGCACTATAATAATGCGGGTAAAAGAAGTCATCATCAGCACTATGCCGGGGATCAGACTCAACACCGTCATCAACAACAAAATTTGCAGTTTGACGCTGTAATCCTGCCCTGTTGCACTGTCGGTGACAGACAACAACGTCAGATCCTGAGCTGATAGCCCCAGTGGCAACAGCAGTGCGGCCAGAGCCAGTAGGACCTTAGGCATGACGGGTCGCACTATTTTGCGTGGACACAAACTTCAGACCGTATTTGCCATTCACCATCACTACTTCGGCTTTTGCAAATAATACGCCGTTGACTTTCACATCCAGAGGCTCACCAATAGGCTTATCCAGTGGTAATACGTCGCCCGCTTCGGCGCCACTTAATTCACCCAAGGTCACTTCGGTACTGGACACTTCTAAAGTCACAGTCAGAGGGACATCACGGAACATATCCATACCCATAGCGCCAAGAGGTTTATCCGCTTTGTCTTCACCAAATAACTCGCCCATATCCAACATAGTGATGTCATCCATCATGCTGTCTGTATTGCTTTGCACTTCGCTCATCATCATTTCTCCTGTTTTTCAGTGATCTGGAACATTAAAACCTGACCTTCTTCGGCCACAGTGCCGTGAAACAGCACTTGTTTACCCAGTTGGAATCGCATAGAGCTAAAAAGCTCGATGGCCAAAAGTTCTCCCTGTAACCAGCCTTGCAACTGCTTAACTGTGACTTGCTTACGCGCCATTTCTACAGTGCAGCGCACCGGAACCTGCTGCCAATCTAATTGCAAAGGAATGCTTTCTGGTTCAGCTGCGCTGAACAATTCATCGTTCTCCTGCAACAACAGTTCTATTGGTAGCCATAAGAACCAGCTAACGGCTTCTTTCTCCAGAATCAACCGGACTTTCAGCGGTAAATAACTAAAAGCATCCAGTCGTAGTTTTTGTTTATATAAATGCGCTGCCAACGGCAAATGCTGGTTAAACAGCAGTTGCATCAAGGCCTGAGCCTGCTTTTGCAATAAACGACAACAAATGCGGTTTTCTGAGCTACTGAATTCCACTTTTTCCTGAATCTGTGTCTTGTCGGTCAGTTGCCCGCCCAGGCATAAATCCGCCATATTGTGCACGGCCTGATGGTCAATCGACATATAACAAAGCCGTTCTTTATCCAGCGGTAATGCAACGTCCAGTAATAAAATACCTGGCTCTGATAACCAGTTTTCCAGGCCCACACCACTGCATAAATTGACGTCCAGATCAAACACCACATCGGTCAGCATCCGACCCAACTCGGCCTGCAAGGCTTTACTCAGATCAGCCAGACGGCTTTTGCATCTTTGGCTGGCTGCCTCAAAACTGCGTTGCTGACGGGTTAAAGCATAAGGCGCTGCGGCCAACGCTAAATCCCCGCTTAACAGCTTTTGTTCTGTATCTGTAAGAATCATCCGCTACCCTAAATTCTGCTGCTGGTTGACCTCAACCAGTCGAAAGTTATCCTGCTTTAATACAAAAGCACGTCGTCTGAGTTTGCGTAATAGCTTAAGCCGCACTGAGCTGTCGTTGCCCTGCCACTCCAGGCCTAAAAACTCCAGCTTGTCGTTGATGGCTTTGCGATAACAGACTCTGGCTTTAACTTTAGTATTTTTGTCATACAACACCCAGAATTCTTCCGGCACATTGTCTTTCAGCGGAGCCAGCACCCCGGCACCGCCCATACTCATGTCTTTCACCACAGCATTGCCTATATCGCCGCCGAACCAGCCCAGACGTTTTAGCTTCACTGCAATGCCCTTGGTTTGGGTTTGCAGCGATTGCTCCGGGTCATAAAAATACCAACGATAATAACTGCGGCCTGGCTGCTGGCGTAAATACGGCATATCAATCCTGATAATCTGTGCGTAATACTGGCTGATTCTGGCGTGCAGCATCTGCCGCCTTGTTCAGCTCGTTTTGTTGATTGTCGCTGGAAAACATTTCTTTTAGCTGCTGCTCGGCTTTGCTGGTCAGGATCAAAATTTCTATCCTGCGGTTTTCGCTGGCGCCAGGCAAAGCTTTGTTCAACAACATGGTTTCTGCAAAAGCACTGACCTGAGCTACCCGCTGCACTGGCATACCACCAGCGGCTAATACCTGGCGGGCCTGTAAAGCTCTGTCACCGGATAATTCCCAGTTGCTGTACTGACTGCTGTTAAATGCAGTGCCGTCGGTGTGGCCTGAAATCAATAATCTGTTATGGATGCGCGAAAATACCGGCGCCAGTTTTAATAACAAATCTTCAAAGTAAGGCGTCATTTCAACCTGTCCACGCTGAAACATCTGACGGTTTTCACTGTCACGAATAATAACGCGTAAGCCTGCTGGCATAGCTTCAATCACCAGATTGGCTTCGGCCTGGTTCACTTGTGCAAAATTCTGAAAAGCCTGAGCCAGCAAACTTAAATCCGGTGGTGAATCGTATTGACCACTGATCAGCGAATTGAGTTTTTCACCCACGCCCGCTGAAGGTTCCCTTTTGCCTTCCGGTATTTGCAAATGTGCTGACATACCAGCAACAAAACTTTGCTGAGGTTCGTGCACTGAAACCGCCATTTCGATTGGCGAGGGAGTCCCGCCCAGATCCACCGGATAAGGGCTGTTCATCGCATCAAAAGGATGGCTGTTGCCGCCTAAAATGGACTGAGTGCGCATATAAGACGCCACTTTAGTCCGCTCTTTGACTGTAGAGACTTCTAAAATCCACAGCACCATAAAAAACGCCATCATCGCCAGCGTAAAGTCGGCAAAAGCGACTTTCCAGGCGCCGTTGCTTTTACGACCTGCTTTGGCGCGGTTAACGCGCCTGATGATTACAGGAACTGAATCGTTCATCAGGCCGCCTTGCTATTGATCCAGTCTTCCATTTCTGTGAAAGACGGTTTCAGATCTTCGGTGATTAGCTTACGGCCAGAATCTGTCGCGACCACAGCCACATGGCCTTTGGCATGAGCCACCAGTACAGCGCGTACACATTCAAATAAGGCGGTTTGTTTTTTGACATAAGCTTCCATCGCCGAACTTAAAGGTTCGAACAGACAGTAACAGGCAAAAATACCAATAAAAGTACCCACCAGAGCCGCAGCGACGTGGTAGCCAATATCACTTAAAGGGCCGTCCAGATGCTGCATTGTGATAATAATGCCGCCAACCGCTGCCAAAATACCAAAGCCCGGCATAGCTTCGGCTATACCGTGTAAAGCTGATGAGGGTTTCAGCTTTTGTTGCTCTATCGTCTGAATTTCTTGTTCAAGCAAGGCATCCAGATCATAAGAATTAATTTTACCCATACTAAGCAGACGCACGTTGTCGCAGACAAACACCAGCAATTCCGGGTTCTCCAACACTGCAGGGTAAGAAATAAAAATTGAGCTGGTTTCCGGGCTTTCAACGTGGTCTTCCAGTTCACGGAAACCTTTACTGCGGATGGTCTCCAGCAACTGATACATCAGCATCAGCAGTTCTTTATACAACTGACTCTGATCAGGCTGTTTTACAAACTGCGCTTTGAGCTGCCCCATCATTTCTTTCAGCACATAACTGCTGTTGCCTATAATCAGCGCACCAACACCAGCACCTAAAATAATAACAAACTCAGCAGGTTGCCACAGCATAGCGACATTACCGCCAGCCATCATAAAGCCGCCAACCACAGCAGCCAATACAACCAGAAAACCTATTAGTCTTTGCATTGTTTTTATTCCGTCCTTTTACCACTGAGCCAGTTTTTTATTCAGTAAATCAATAGAGTGTTTATGCAGCTGGCAGACTCTGGATTCTGTCAGTTCCAGTACCAACGCAATTTCTTTCATATTCAGTTCATGGCTGTAATACAGATGCAGCAGTAATCTGCAGCGCTCCGGCAACGACGCCATGGCCTTTTTTAACGACAGTTTCAATTCAAGCGCTGACAAACTGGTTTCACCTAGTTGCTCGTGTTGCTGTTGTTCCAGTAACTGATCCAGGCTTTCCATCGACTCGGCCTGAGTCAGATACATCAGTTCTGACAGCTGAGCCGCGTCAATCTTTAAGTGCTTGCCCAATTCGTCATGGCTTGGCACCCGGCCTAAAGTTTTGGTCAGTTCGCGGCTGGCATCACGAAATTGATGCGCTTGCTGGCGCAACTGACGTGGCCGCCAGTCCGCACGGCGAAACTCATCCAGCATTGAGCCGCGAATGCGTTTAAAGGCATAAGCTTCAAAAAACTCATCCGGCGCTTTGCCATAACGTCGTATCGCGGATAACAACCCCAACAAACCTATTTGCTGTAAATCGTCTGAATCAACCACGGGCCCCAATAAAGACCGCAAATGACCGGCAGCTCTTTTCACCAGAAAACTGTATTGGCTCAGCAAGCTGTTTTCATTACTGACAGCCACGGCCGATGAGCTTCGTGTGTCAGTATCTGCCCAGAGACTTTCTGCCAGCATGATGATTCCTACTGAATAAAAATGTTAGTGATCAGCACATTATCCAGCTGATCATCAAACTTATTGTCTGCCAGGGTCTGGTTAAACCGACCCAGCAGCAACTTTTGCACTTCTTCAATTTGCTGCATTGCCAGCTTCACTTCCAGATGACTACTTTTAGCAAAATGCTCGACCATAGCGTTACGCAACAAAGGCGTGGCCTCTTTTAACGCTGCAACAGTGTCAGGTTTATGAGTCACTAAGGTCAGTTCCAGCACCAGATACCTCGAATTCGGATCACTGTTGACACTCATGACAAACTTTTCCATCGGGAAAAACAGCGGTTTTACACTGATTTCCTGCACTTCAGTTTTTGCCTTGTCAGCCTGAAACCAATAAAAACCAGCGGCGCCCAAAGCCCCAACCAATAAAACTCCAAGTAACACCACCATCTTATTCATTGGTTCTTTTTCCTTTTGTCCGTGTTATACCAGTTGATTTACTAAATTCAGTCTGTTGGGTTGGCTGGATCCCGTCGCCGCCAATTCAGGCTCTGAATGGAAATTTAACTCTGTTTGTTGTGCAAACTGCTGCTGGTTTTTTTGCTGCTGTTGCTGGGACGAACTGTCTGAGCCCATCCGCAAATCAATTTGTACATCAGCACCTAACTTTTGCTGCAAACTAGCTCTTAATTGCTCCAGCCCCTGCCCCATAGCCTCACGCAGTTGTGCATTGCTGCTGTGCATCTGCACCGTCAGACGATCGCCATCCAGTTGCACTGACAATTCAATGCTGCCCAGCGAAGGAGGGTCTAACCGGATCATCGCGCTCTTCACGTTTAAACCCAGTTGCAGATCAACTTTGTCCGCCAGCATCTGTACCAGACGTTGTCCCCATTGCTGGCTCTGCGCAGGTAAAGGGTCAGCTTGCCAGACAGGTAAAGTTGAGCTTGCCGCACTAGAAACCGCAGCCACTGCAGCGACTGGAGGGAGAATGTCAGCCATCACCTGATGCAAACCGGCTGTTTTGCTTTGGCTAGTCGCGAAGATGTGGTTCTGATCCAAAGTAAAAGAGCTGTTCAAAGATATATTCTGAGTAGTGTACGCTGGCTGGTTCAGTACTGAGGCTAAGGCGGCAGTGCCAGCCTGAGTCATGGGTGCTTGCTCTGCAGCTAAGTCAGAAGTAATTCCTTGTTGCACAGACACTGCCGCTAAGACAGGCAAAGCGCCTTGTTGCTGGCCTGCTGCGCTGGCAATATTCGGTGCTGACCCAGACGTTGCAGCTGCAGAGAATAACTGCATGGCTGCAGTGCCTGCTGTTTGCGGCATTACTAAAGGGCTGCTCCCGGATTGTTCCGTGGTTACATCGCCTGTTATGCCTAACTGCATCTCTGTCACAGGCAGCTCTTCAACAACTGGCTCAGCTGTTACGGCGGCTAACAGCTGGACAATGGGCTGCGCAGTCTCTGCCGGTAAAAGCGGATCAAATAATAAAGGCTGAGGCAACATACTCTGTACCAGATCCTGATGTTCAGTCTGAGATTCTGCTCCAGCAGATAATTGCTGCACTTCAGTATCAAGCTGCACCAACGCAGCGTCCATACTTGCCAATAATGCGGCTAAATCTTCAGAATAAGATTGTTGCTGACCTTCTGAATAATCTGTCAGTGCGGATTGCCCGCCAATTTGCGTCTGAGGCGCAGCAGCGGGAGTAAGTAAGGCCAATACCGGCATAGTCATCAGCTTTTATTCTCCATAAGTGCTTCCGCAGTTAACTGATAGGCCACCACACCAGTTTTAGTGTCCTGAAACCGCTGCATTTTTTGCTCTAACATTTTTTGTTGTCTTGTAGCTAATTGAAGCAAGGCCTGATAGCGCTGTTTAATCAGTTGCAGTTCAACCTGTAAATCCTGATGTTCAGCACCTTGTTTGATCTGCTGCACCAAAACACTGATTTGACGATCATAGTTCTGCACCAGTAACCAGTCTCCCGCGACCATAGCTTGCTGCATCTGTAGCAACATATGCTGGATCTGCATCAGGGCAGGATTGGACTTCGCTACATACACAGACATCAGGTTCACCAAATTAGCAAATAACCTACTGATTCAGCAAAAAGCACGCCACAACGTATGTACATGATTTATAATGTTTTTATTGGAAAACAAAAGAGGGGGAGGAAGTAAAACTTCCGCAGGGCGGAACCGGATTAAAAAAATAGTTCCTCTTTAAAAACAAAATTGGGGTCAGAGTAAAATTAATTGCCTGGTAATTAATTTTACTCTGACCCCAATTTGATTAGGCCTTATTCAGTAAACCTTGCCAGCCTTCCTGTAAATCGGTCATCACTTCCCGTACATGCTGCAGTTCTGCCACATTGTTTTTCATACTGGCACGCAAAATACTGTGGCCACAATGCTGATACAAATTGTGCATATTAGCCGCCACTTCGCCGCCTTTCTCCTGATCCAATGAGGCATCCAGACCACCGAGGATTTTTAATAATTTCTCCACACCAGCGGCTTTTTTATCAAACCTTTTGGCCTGAATATGACCTTCCACCCTGGCAAGCTCGTCCAGAAAACCGTCAAATAACATCAGTACCAAACTATGAATATCAGCTCCTGAAGCTTTTACATTGACACTGGTATTCTGGTAGGCCTGATAACCCTGAGCAAAATCTAACATTAGTTCACCTCGTTAAAACTGCGACATTGAGCTTTCAAGTTGCGCCATAGTCACCTGCATTTGAGTGAATTGCGCCACATAGCGGCTATACACCTGATCCATGGAATAATCATGCCGCTTTTGCTTTTCTGTCACCATATCCAGGCTGGCCTGAATAGTTTGTTGCTTACTTTTCATCATGCCAGCACGCTTAGTGAACGGCTCCAATGTCTGTTGTAAGCCACTGAATAAACCTGAATCCCCTACCAACATAGCTTCGATTTTGGTTGGGTTTTCTGCCAAGGCTTTTTCCAGCTTTTTACTGTCAACAGACAAAACGCCATTGCGATCAAACTCAATGCCTACCCCACTTAAGGTGGTGCCTTCGTAGAGTTTCTGAAAAGACTGGCGCATCTGACTGCTGATGCTACGCGCCATAGTGTCTGAGTTTAAACTGGAGTCAGAGCTGATTTGTTTGACCAATGCGTTATAACCATCAACAAACTTTTTCAGTTTCTCTTCCACAGCCTTTGGGTCTTGCTCTACTTTCACTTGTACAGCCTGATCCGTACCCAATTGGGCTTTTTTCAGATCAATAGTAACGCCTGCTATTACATCTTCCAGCTTGTTGCTGGCTGAAGTGATGGTAATCGCATTTTCTGCACCTAACTTCACAATAGCGTCCTGCGCCGCTTTTAGCTGAGTGGCTCCTGAAACTGCAGCAGCAATATCAGCACCTGAGGTATCAGCACCTGGCACAAAATTCATACTGATAGCATTAGCAGCACCTGAATCTTTGCTGGTTAACATCAGGTATGACTGGGCGCCGCTGCGCACCACTGTGGCCTGCACACCGCTGTTATCTTCGGCATTATTAATGGCACTAGCCAGATCAGTTAAGCTGGCGCCAGCATTTAAATCAGATAAATCAACAGAAAAAGACTCGCCTGCAACTGTCAGTTGAAACTGACCATCAGCGGGCAAAGTGTCAGTACTATTAAAGGCTAAAGACATTTGATGATTTTGGGCTATCTGCTGGACAAAAACTTCATAATCGCCTGCTACGGCCTCGCTGCCAACAGTGACACCCAATACAGTGTCCTGATTGGTGGTAGCCGTGTTGGATAATAATTCTTTGTCTTTGGTAAAGCTTTTTAGCAGGTCCTGCATACTGGTCAGTGATGTTTCCAGCTTTTGATAAGACGAAAGCAACGTGGAAAATCGGTTCTGCTGCGCTTTTAATACCTGATCTTTGCCAGCGCGCTCAATTTGAGTGTACTGTTGAGCCAGATAGGCGGGATCTATACTGGAATAGGCCATAACGCTTTCCTGCTAAAAATTAAAAACTGGGCTGTCATCACTGATAACAGTGGAAAAACCCCACTAAGCCGAAACTTAGTGGGGCGCGGTTGGAGCAATCCATCGCCCCGGGCTCGATTAACGTAACAGCTGGCTTACCATCTGAGTGGTCGTGTTGGCTGTGCTCAGTACAGAAATACCTGAGTTCAGTAACAGTTGCTGTTTAGTCATGTTAGACGTTTCTTTCGCGAAATCTGCATCCATCAGCTGGTCACGCGCAGTGCCAGTGTTTTCAGTCATGTTAGACAGGTTATTGATGGTGTGGTCCAGACGGTTCATGCTGGCACCCAGGTTAGCACGGGCTGAACCTATAGATTCAAGCAGATCATCAACATCAGCCATAGATGCTTGTGCTGCAGCCTGAGTAGAAGGGCCAGTTCCTAA
>JAHIWM010000157.1 GCA_018815765.1 Gammaproteobacteria bacterium
AACCCAGCAGGGCCAATACAGCTTTTGGCCACTGACTGACCAACGCCAACACCACCATACTCAGGCCAATAGCCCAAATCACCTGCAACCAAATAGTGTCGTAGGTTCCCATCCAGGCAAGAGGCAACACTATCCATTCCAGTGCTATTAAGAACAGCCCTCTTTTTAGTAAAAAACTGCGAGCTGAACGTGCCGGGCCGTTGACCGGATTGGCATATAGCCAGGCCGACAAACCCGTTAAAAATACAAAAACCGGCGCACATAAATGCGCAGCAAAACGGCTGAAAAATAAGCTTGTAGATGTGATGTCGAGATTCATAGGATCCGACACCTGCAGGTGATAAAAAAATCGCTCCCGCACATGGTCCAGCAACATAATCAGCATCACCAGACCCCGCATCATATCGATGCTTTGGATGCGACTGCGTGCAATCATTTCCCAACCCCTAAGTAGTTGACGTTGTGGCGAGGCGACAAGAGTGTGAGACCCCAGGAGCATAGAAGTCTTATGTGACTGGGGCGAGAGCTCGCAGTCAACGAAGCTACGGCCTCAAGTACGACGGGGTTAGAATGCATAGGTCAGACTCACTTTGTACGAACGCGGCTCACCCGGCACTGTCCACAGCGCCGAATATGAGTTATGGATATAGAACTTATCAAACAGGTTGTCGACATTCAGCTGAGCTTTCCAGTTCTGATCTAAATCAGCAGCCCAGGACAGGCCAACTAAAGTATGGGACGGCAGCATATAGCTACTGTCGACTGAATCACCTAAACGTTTGGCTACATGATTAACCTTGAACCCTAAACGGCTTTCAACAGAACCTAAAGGTAACAACTGAGTCAGCATCAGGCTGGTATTGTGTTTAGGAATATTCACTAAACGACTGCCAGCAGGCACATTAACACCCCATTCCAGATTAATCATATCGTTGGCAGTTTGTGTATCCAGATAGGCATAAGACAATTGAGCCGATAGGTCTTCTGTGAGCTGGCCTTGTAAATCCAGCTCAATACCACGGCTGGTGGCTTCACCTAAGGTGGCCGAGAAACCGACATTCACCGGATCGGAGGTCAGAATGTTGGATTTTTTTGCATCAAAGAATGCCAGGGTGCCGGTGATACCAGCAGCGACAAATTTTGCACCAATTTCATAAGAGTCACTTAACTCAGGTTCAAAAGGGTTACCCGCATAATCGGTGCCACTTAATGGCAGGAAACCTTCAGAATAACTGCTGTAAAAGCTTAGCTGTGGGTTTACTTCATAAACCAAACCAATACGAGGGCTGACTTGAGTACCGCTTTTGTCCGACCAGGTGGCTTTTAAAAGCTCCTGAATATCCTGCTGATAATCGTCAAAACGCAGGCCCAGCAGTAATTTCCAGTGTTGTGTCAGATCCATTTGATCCTGCAGATACATACCCCAGGCTTTTTGGCTTTCCTGATTTTCGTACAAAGGCGCAGGAGCTGTCCCAGTACCCATGAGTGAACCGCCATAAACAGGGTTAAAGATATCTAAAGCGTAAGTGCCTTTTGGACCACGAAAACGTGACAATAAAGTATATAAATCATAATCGTAGGCATCAGCGCCCATCAGCAGGTGATGCACAATACCAGCTGTAGTCAGGTGACCGCTTAATTCAAAACGCACAGAAGTGTCTTCAGCCTGATAATCACGGTAACGGCGCTGGCGGGTTAAGGTTTCACCATCATCAAATAAGGACTGACGAGCTTTGGCTAACTCAGCATCCGAAGAAAAGCCGTTTAACGACGAGTCGCGGTAGCCTAACCCCGCTAAAAATGACCAGTCGTCAGTCAGGCTGGTTTCATAAGATAACTGATGGCCAGTGGCTTCAATTTCTGTAGGACCGTCACCAGGTTCACCCAAATAACGTGAGCGTGGCACTGTGTGAAAATCGCCGTTTAACACTACTATACCGCGGTCAAATAACTGCTCTTGTTTCAGGTATTCAAACTCGTATAACAAAGCAGATTTATCATCCAGATCAATACGTATCGAAGGCGTAAATACTTGCTTTTTACTGCTGACATAGTCGCGGAAGCTGCCGTAATCCTGCACTGCACCATTGATACGCACCGCCACATTATCGCTGACACCGTTAGTGTAATCAGCTTCTACTCTGTGCTGATCAAAACGACCAGTAGAGACTTGCAGATAACCTTCCTGCTCCTTTTGTGGTTTGCGGGTCACTACATTGATAGTGCCGCCAGGTTCTGAACGGCCATACAAAGCTGAACCTGGCCCCTTTAAAATCTCCACATACTCAACATTGGATAAATCTCGGTGACCACTAAAACCACGGCCGCCGTTAAAGCCATTAATTAAATAACCAGACGGCATATTTTCATTGCCCGGAAAACCACGTAACGAAAAGCTATCCCACAAGCCACCGCCGTTATTCTGCCGTGAAATGCTGGCTGAAAAATCCAAAGCATCCTGAAAACGCGTTAAGGCATTGTCTTGCAATAAGCTTTTGTCGATGACGGTAATAGACTGAGGCAAAGACTGAGCCGGAATATCACCACGGTAAGCCTGACGATACAGCACTTCGATACGCTCAATATCCTCGGTCGATTCAGCTGTAGCAACAGGCACAAAGGCAATAAAGCCTAACGAGAGCATAAGAAAAGAAAGTTTAAAATTTAGGCTTAGATGTTGGCTTGGCATGATGTTTTTAGTCCGGTCACTACAAAAAATGGGGTGAATCGATAAAGTCAGGATTAAAATGATACAATATAACATATCCATAAACCAACAGATTTATCTGATCTCTTTGTGGTTCTGGCAGCAAAGCAGCTTGAATAAGCCAGCCTCAGCCCCGATACTGCCTTGATAAAGGCTTTTCGCAATCGATGTGAGTGATAGATGGAACAATGGTTACAGCAGTTACTGAGTGAATATCAGGCTTATGCCCTGCTGATTTTATTTTTACTCACTTTTGCTGAGTCCGTCGCCGTGTTGGGCTTGTTAGTACCTGGTACAGCATTGATGTTTAGTTTTGGTGTACTGATTGGTGCCGAACAAATGGGCTTCTGGACAGCCTGCATGGTAGCTACAGCTGCAGGTTTAGTTGGCGATTCATTGTCTTATCTGGCTGGACGTAAATTCAGACCTCAACTGGAAAGCTGGAACTGGTTATCCCGTCAGCAAAAAGAGTTGGATAAAGTAAGCAGCGCTTTGGAAAACAATGTGTGGCTGGCGATAGTTGCAGGACGCTTTATTGGCCCAAGCCGACCTTTATTGCCTTTGTTAGCTGGTATGTTGCAATTACCACCATCACGTTATTTCCCTGCGGCCACTCTGGCTTCTTTACTCTGGCCCATCGCTTATTTTCTGCCAGGTATTCTGGCTGGTGTAGCCTGGCAGCTCAAAGGCACCAACCTGACCTTGTTTTACAGCTTGCTGGCAGGCTCAGTGCTATTAGCTGTGCTTAGCAGCTACTTGCTGAAAAAGTACTTGCAGCACAAAGACCAGGATAAACCTAAACACCACTGGTTTTGGGGTTCTTTGGTCAGCATTTTCCTGACGGCTTTTTTGTTTTTTGAACTAAGCCAGCATCCGGCGACTCCTTTGTATTTAAAAGAGTTATCAGGATTAATGTTTTGATCCCTTAGTAGTTATGCAATGCCACTGCGTGGCGATTGCATCCTATTTTTGACGTCTTAGTCGCGGCCTAATTTCGACAATAAATGCCGTCTTACTGTCGGCCATTCGCAGGCGATGATGGAATAAACCACAGTGTCTCGTACTGAGCCATCTTTTAAAATCATATGCTGACGCAAGATACCATCCATTTTGGCGCCTAAGCGTTCTATGGCTTTGCGTGAGGTGTGGTTAAAAAAGTGGGTGCGAAACTCTACTGCTATGGCTTGGTGATTTTCAAATAAATTATTTAATAACAAAAACTTAGCTTCTGTATTTATGGCAGTGCGCCGCACAGATTCGGCATACCAGGTGTAACCAATTAAAGCTCTTTTGCTTTTTGCATCCATCATATAATAACGACTGGTGCCAACAATCTGGCCTGTGGTTTTACACCGCACCACATAAGGTGAATCCCCTTCGGCTTTGCTGGTTAAAGCCTCTTGCACATAAGCTGGCATTTCTTCCACTGTAGGCACCATGGCATACCAGAGTTTCCAGCTTTCGCCATCAGCAACGGCTTGCTGCAAATCTGCTATATGTGCCAGCTCCATAGGTTCCAGCCGGACAAATTCGCCTTCTAAAACCTCATTGTTTAACCATGTCATCTGTTCTAATCCTTCATTTGTATGTTTTTAACCCAACCTCTCACTCACCTTGCCAATGGAGCCGCAGCTTTTGCAGCAAAAACTCTGATAAGGCTTTAAGTACAGGCGATGAAGACAAGCGCTGCACCGCCAGCAAATACAAAGGCGCTTGCTCAGTTTTATAGTCGGGTAACAACTTCACCAAAGCGCCAGAACGTAAGTCAGACAAAATATCCAAACGTGATTTATAGGCAATACCTAAACCTGCCACAGCCCAGCGTCGCACCACATCACCGTCGTCTGCCACTAAAGCACCACGCACCTGCACCTGTTGTAATTGCCCATCCAGCCAGAACTGCCATTTGCTATGCACAGCTTCACCCAACACCAGCTGTAATACCTGATGCGAGCTGATGTCTTGTGGTCGCTCTGGTGCGCCACAACGGCGAATATAATCAGGGGACGCACAAAGCACCCTATGATTATCCGGCACTAAAGGCATAGCAATCAGCTGCGAGTCTTTAGGTTCGCCATAACGCAGAGCCAAATCCACAGGCTGACGACCTAAATCTGCCAGCCTGTCACTGACCCGGATCTTCAGCTGCAATTTAGGGTGCTGCTGTTGAAACTCCGCCAGCCATACGGCCATGCTGTTACGGCCAAAATCTGACGGCATAGATAAGGTCAGTTCGCCGGATAATTGCTCTTTACCCAATTGCAATAACTGCTGGCCTTGCCCCAACAACTGGATCGCCTGACGGGCATAATCCAGATAGGCCATACCTGCTGTGGTGAGCCTTAAACTGCGGGTAGAACGCAAAATCAGTTGGGTATTCAACTGCTGCTCCAGTCGTTTTAACGCCACACTGGCAAGCGCAGGCGAAAGATCCAGCTCACGCGCGGCAGCAGAAATAGAACCTAAATCAGCTGTCAGCACAAAAAGTTGTAAATCATCGGTTCTAAGCATCATTATCAAATTATTTTTGAAACTGAATCCAAATCTAGCATATTTTTCTAAATAGTCAGCCCCCTTAAACTAGTAACATCAACCCAATGGAGCATCCAGATGAAAGCCATAGTCTATAGCCAGAATTTACCAGCCACAGACCTACAGTCTTTATACGACACAGAGCTGCCTACTCCAACGCCGGGCGAAAACGATCTGCTGGTTGCGGTTAAAGCTGTTTCCGTCAATCCGGTAGATACCAAAATCCGCCATAATGCCGACACTCAGGGCCAACAAAGAGTATTAGGCTGGGACGCTGCAGGTGTTGTGGTAGCAGTGGGCAGTTCAGTCACAGGCTTTAAAGCAGGCGACGAAGTCTGGTATGCAGGAGCTATAGATAAGCCAGGCTCAAACAGCGAGTTTCAGCTGGTGGACCAGCGTATTGTCAGCTTTAAGCCAAAAAGCTTAAGTTTTACCGAAGCCGCAGCGTTGCCTTTAACAGCCATCACAGCATGGGAGCTGTTATTTGACCGCTTTGAACTGACTGAACATAACACCCAAGGTAAATCTCTGCTGGTGATTGGCGCTGCTGGTGGCGTAGGCTCAGTGTTATTGCAACTGGCACGGCAAAAAACTCAGTTAAAGCTGATTGGTACAGCATCAAGACCAGAGACTAGTGAATGGGTAAAAACCTTAGGTGCGGATTTAGTATTAGATCATAAAAAACCTATGGCGGCACAGCTGAAAACACAGGGTTTGCCTGAAGTAGATTATGTCATCAGTCTGACTCATACCGACTACCACTTTAACGACATACTTGAGCTGATTAAACCTCAGGGCAAACTGGCACTGATAGACGATCCGGAGCTTATTGATATACGCCCAATGAAACGCAAAAGTCTGTCGCTGCACTGGGAGCTGATGTTTACCCGTTCTTTGTATCAAACCGACGATATGATTGCTCAACAGCAGCTATTACAACAGGTTGCGGATATGGTCGACGCAGGCCAGTTAAAAACTACCCTGAACTCAGACTTCGGCACAATTAACGCCGAAAACCTGCGTAAGGCCCATCAGTTGATTGAAAGCCAGCAAGCGATCGGCAAACTGGTATTAACTGGCTTCTGATGTAATTGGCAGGATGATTCAGGGCAATCTGTTATTGTGGGCTGAAAAGTCCGGCACAGTGCGCTGATAGTCCTGCCCCACTAATTTTGATGTAACAATAAAATCCGCAGTGGCCTTATTGCAGGCCACAGGGATATTCCACACCACAGCTAAACGGATCAGCGCCTTAACATCAGGATCATGAGGCTGAGACGATAGCGGATCCCAAAAAAATACCAGCCAGTCAATTTTCTGTTCGGCAATTAAAGCACCTATTTGCTGGTCGCCACCCAAAGGACCGCTGGCCAGACATAGCACTTCTTTGTTTAAAGCCTCATTCAGTAAACGACCGGTCGTGCCTGTTGCCACCAGTTGCTTGTCCTGGAAAAATTCTGCGTGTTCTTTAACCCAAGCCAGCAATTCAGCTTTTTTTCCATCATGTGCTACTAAAGCTATAGTTTTCATAATCTCCCCCTTAGCCCTTAAGATTGCTGCAAGCATACACTTAATTTTTCGAATAAAAAAAGCCCGGCAAAAAGCCGGGCAAACAACCAAGGTCCACGTAAAAACTCGGTACTTGGGGTGAGACTTACGAGTCTCTGCTATCAACCGACGATTTTTTTCATCGCGGTCATATAGCCCCTTAACTTTTTGCCAACCAGCTCTACAGAGTGCTGGCGGATTGCTTCGTTCACAGCAATCAGGCGAATATTGTCAACACCATTGGCAGCAGAGCTTAAGCCCTTGCCTACATAGTCAGTGCTCAGCTTGTTAACGAAATCACGTAACAATGGCACCGCAGCGTTACTGAACAGGTAGTTACCGTATTCAGCAGTGTCTGAAATGACGACGTTCATTTCGTACAAACGTTTACGCGCTATGGTATTGGCGATTAACGGTGTTTCATGCAACGACTCGTAATAAGCCGATTCTTCCACAATACCAGCTGCGACCATGGTTTCGAATGCCAGCTCAACACCGGCTTTCACCATAGCGACAAACAAAATGCCGCGGTCGAAGTAATCCTGCTCTGGAATTTGCTCGCTGGAAACCGGCGCATTCTCAAAACCAGATTGGCGGGTTTCTTCGCGCCAGCCAAACAGCTGCTTATCATCATTGGCCCAGTCGGCCATCATGGTGCGGGAGAACTCACCGCTGATGATATCGTCCATATGTTTTTCAAACAGCGGACGTAAAGTTACTTTTAATTCTTCAGCTAAATCATAAGCTTTGATTTTGGCTGGGTTCGACAAACGGTCCATCATATGAGTGATGCCACCGTGTTTTAAAGCTTCAGTCACAGTTTCCCAACCAAACTGGATTAATTTGGCGGCATAACCAGGTTCTACGCCTTCAGCCACTAATTTGTCGTACGCCAGAATAGAACCGGTTTGCAACATGCCACATAAAATGGTCTGTTCGCCCATTAAGTCTGATTTCACTTCGGCAACAAAAGACGACTCAAGCACACCGGCACGATCGCCGCCTGTTGCTGAAGCGTAGGCCTTGGCAATCTCTAAACCTAAACCTTTAGGGTCGTTTTCAGGATGCACTGCGATCAGCGTAGGCACACCAAAACCCCTTTTGTATTCTTCACGTACTTCAGTACCTGGGCACTTAGGCGCCACCATCACTACAGTGATGTCTTTACGAATTTGTGTACCTTCTTCAACAATGTTGAAACCGTGCGAATAAGCCAAAGTTGCACCTTGTTTCATCAATGGCATCACAGCTTTAACAACGCTGGTATGCTGCTTATCCGGCGTCAGGTTTAATACTAAATCTGCTGTTGGGATTAAGTCTTCGTA
>JAHIWM010000158.1 GCA_018815765.1 Gammaproteobacteria bacterium
AGCATAACTGACCAAAGCTTTAGCTAACGGATGCTCACTGTGTTGTTGTAACGAAGCAGCCCATTGCAATAGGTCAGGCTCATCAACAAAAGAGCTGAATTGCTGCAGTACTGGCTGGCCTCGGGTTAGCGTACCGGTTTTATCAAACACCACCAGCGTGACGGCTTGGGCTTGCTCTAAGGCGGTGGCGTCTTTAATCAAAATGCCAGAACGTGCTGCTGAACCTGTACCTGCCATAATAGCGGCTGGTGTTGCTAAGCCAAGAGCACAAGGACAGGCAATCACCAGCACAGCTACTGCATTTAAAATACCAGCCACCCAGTCATCCGTTATAAAACCCCAGCCCAGTAAGGTGACTAAAGCTATGATCAATACAGCTGGAACAAAGATGGCGCTGATTTTATCCACCAGAGCCTGCACCGGTGCTTTAGCTCCTTGCGCCTGCTCCACCAGTTGAATAATGCGGGACAAGGTAGATTCAGCTCCGACAGCTGTCGCTCTGATTTGCAATACGCCATCCAGATTGACAGAACCGCCCGTTACTTTATCAGCCAGTGTTTTACTAACCGGCACCGACTCACCGCTGATCAGCGCTTCATCGACATGGCTTTGGCCTTGTTCAACCAAAGCATCAACCGGAATACGTTCGCCAGGTTTTACCAGTACTAAATCGCCCTTTTGTACCGCCTCTGCCTTTACTTCAACCCAGAGTCCGTTTTGCAACAAAGTGGCCACAGCAGGTTTTAAATTCTCCAGCGCTCTTAAGGCATCGGTGGTGCGCTTTTTTGCTTTATGTTCGAGATATTTACCCAACAGCACCAGGCTTAATACCGCACTGCTGCTTTCAAAATACAAATGTGGCGCGCCATGTTGCCCATGCTGTGCATCAAAACTCCACCACAAATACAAAGACAAGCCATAAGCCGCGCTGGTGCCAATAGCGACCAGCAGATCCATAGTGCCACTGCCTGCTTTAAGTGCAGCCCAGCCCGCTTTATAAAAACGCGCGCCAAAATAAAACTGCACCGGGGTTGCCAACAGCCATTGCCAGAAGGACGGTAGCATCCAGTCCAGACCAAACAACATTCCAAACATTGGCAATACCAAAGGCAAGGTAAGGACTATGCTTGCAACAACAGGCCACCATTCCTGCTGATAAAACCCAGTGTCTGTCGTTAAAGCCTCTGCTTTTCCTTCCGGCAAACTGGCTTGATAACCAGCCTTTTCGACTGCGGCTATCAGTTGTTGTGGCACAAGCGAAAGGCCACTGACTGTTGCTGTTTCAGTGGCAAGATTAACAGTCGCCTGCTCTACGCCATCCACCTTTGCTAAGGCTTTTTCAATGCGGCCCACACAGGAAGCGCAGCTCATTCCGCTGATATTCAGTTGGATCTGTTCAGACATATCATGACTCCAGACAAAAAAGGTGCAATGACCCGACAGCAGCAAGGCTAAAGCTTGCCCTTAGGGTAAGGTCAACTGTAAATTTTAAAAAATAATGTTTGACCTTACCACGGGGCAAGCTTGCAGCATGTTCGCAAACTAACCAATGAGTAAAGAAGGAAAGGAACAATGAAAGTACAACTGAAAGTAACAGGCATGAGCTGTAACCACTGCATCAGCATGGTGAATAAAGCCGTAGCCAAATTGCAGGCTGATGCCAAAGTGGCAGTTGACTTAGCACAGCAGCAAGTGGATGTTGAAAGCGATTTGACGGCAGAGGATATTATTGCAGCGCTGGATGAAGCCGGTTACCCGGCTACAGAATTATAATGTCGTCGTTGCTTTAGCAATTAGCTACAAAAAGGCAAAGCAGCCAAAGCAGACTCAAACTGGTAGCTAAAGCCGGCAATAGTCTGAGATTTTGCACTGATCACTCTGCGGCTTTGTGTTGCTGTGCTTTTAGGCTCAAATACCGGAGCAGGCAAGGAGGCCAGTTCACAGGCCGTCAGATAAAACTCAGCTTTAGAACAAAATTGTGGACTGGATAAGTTAAACAACTCTGGCCATAACTGCTGCTGAACTATGGCAGAAACAGCAGCACAAATATCACTGCTGTGCACCATATTCACGGCAAGATCAGCAGCACCAGCCTGTTTACCTGATAAAAACCGCGCCGGATGACGGCCCGGACCAATTAAACCCGCCAAACGTAAAGTGCAGCAAGGCACAGCCACTCTTAATAATTGTTCGCCAACGGCCAGCAATTCAATGCGGGGATCGGCTAGTTGTAACTGACTTTGTTCGTTGACGTCACCCGACAATCCTTCATAAATGCCTGTGCTACTTAAATGGATGCAGGCCACAGAGCCTAATTGCTTCATCAGAGTAGCAAGCTGAGCCACAGCTCTGGTGTAACTCTCGCCATCAGAGCGGCTGGCAGGAACAGTACAAATAATCAGAGCATCTTTAAATAATGACTCAAGCTCTGGGGTCGGCCGGATAGATTGGCCTAAATCCAACACAAAATGACCAAACTGTTCAGCAACGGCAGAAGATTTAGTTGTACTGCGGCTGCTGAGCCATAATTCATGCCCATCTGCCTTTAGCTGTGTCGCCAGTTGAGTTCCCAACCAACCTGCACCTATCACTAATATTTTCATACCGAGCCTTCACAATCCTGATGTTGAGTTTGATAGTAACAGAATACCAACTGCGATTTTTATCAAATTTTCCACTATTTGCAACTTCTATCGAGCAGCATTACGACAAGAGCCTGTTGCCAAAACAGCTGATTTATTGCAGCTCACCAGAACTCAGGGGCAAACATGCCTGACTGACACCGCAGATAGATATAAAAGCAACATCCTGCTACTCGATGAATCTTAGGTGGGCTTCGATCAAGACACAACACACTAGCTCATTCAGACGTCTTGCTTTCAGGGTCATAAGCAAATCCCTCTCATCGCCAGCCATCAGGCATTCACTGTCGGGTAAATGCAGCTAAACTTGTTGTAAATCAAACAAAAATATCAACTAACTCCGTGCTCTTGGCTATGTTTAAAGCCTGAGATGATGTTTTATTACTAAAAAACCATATGAAAATTTGATAAATATGAAAAAACTAGTAATTAAATTTGGCGAGTTATATAATTCATGCGACAAAAGTTAATGCAATGGTAAAAAGGTACGACTTCAAGCCAATCAAATTCGACAGGGATATCCGACCAGTTGCAAGGCCGCGCACTTTATAGAAAACAAAAACTTAGTCAAGGCTGACTACTGATTTTTAAAAGGCTGAACCTGTTTGGCCTGCAAAAACGTCCAACATTATAAAATCGATGAGGATACCCTATGTTAAAACGTAAATTACTGGCCATCACTATTGCTGCAACCCTATGTGCCACCAGCCAGGCAGCGGTGGATATCAATGGTTTTGCTTCAATAAAAGGCGGTATGGCGCTTAGCAACGATGACGAGCTGTATGGCTATGACAACGATTTCAGTTTTAAAAATGAAAGCTTAGCTGCGCTGCAGGTAAAGTCTGACTTAGGTGATAAGCTGTCGGTCACAGCTCAGTTGTTAGGCCGTGGTGCTGATGATTGGGACGTTAAATTTGAGTGGGCTTTTTTAAGCTACGATTTAACCGATACCTTACGTGTTAACGCAGGCCGTTTAAGAACTCCGTTTTATAAATACTCAGATTTTCGTGATGTAGGTTATGCCTACGACTGGTCACGCGTGCCACAAAGTGTCTACGGCTTAGGTTTCGATAATATCGAAGGTGCATCTTTGTACCACACCACCACTTTAGGTAACTTCGACTCATCGTTGCAGTTTATTGTCGGTAGTTACGACGGTGATGCTGCTATAGGCAGTTCAGCGGCAGATGCGCAAATTGAAAACATTACCGGAGTAGCCTGGGAATTAGGTCAGGATGGGTATTCATTCCGTGTGGCTTATCTGACAGGTAAAACCACTTTTTATGTGGATCAACTGGATAGCTCTGCCGGCTTGTATGCACAGTTAACAGCTTTTGGTTTAGGTACTCTGGCGAAAGATTTAGACATAGTGGATGAATCCAGCTCTTTTGCCGGCATCGGTTTTAATATAGATAAAAATGACTGGCTGCTGGTGTCTGAAATCACCAAAGCCACAGTAGACGACTCCTTTATTTCTGATCAGGAATCCTACTACATTTCTATCGGTCACCGTTTTGACAGCATCACACCTTATGTGTCTTTTGAAAAAGAAGACAACAAAGCAAAAACTGAAATATATGCCGGAGTACCCACTGCTTCGCCTATTTTTACCCCAGTTGCTGGCTTAGTGAATAGCCTGGAAACCGAGCGGAACAGTATTAACGTTGGTGTGCGTTATGACTTCCATCCTTCAGCTGCATTTAAAGCTCAATATACCAATGCAGACAATAAAACGGCTGACCGCAAGGACAGCGTACTGGTTGTTGGCGTAGATCTGGTGTTTTAAGGAATCAAATCATGTTAAAAAAATTAATCTTCATTCCTGCCCTGACTCTGAGCTTTATGGCTTTTGCCAATGTTGCAGTGATAGTTCACCCATCCAATGCGGTAACTTTGTCGCAGGATGATATCAATAAAATTTTTACCGGCCGAGCCAAAAGTTTCAGCGATGGCAAAGCAGCTGAACCCATGAATCTGGCAGAAGCTGTTGCAGTGCGTGCTGATTTTGACCAAAAAGCTCTGGGCCGCTCTTCCAGTCAGATGAAAGCCTATTGGTCTAAACTGATATTCACGGGCAAAGGAACTCCACCAAAAGAACTGGCGTCGGAACAGGAAGTACTGGATGCAGTAGCGAAAAATCCTGCGGCTATTGGTTATGTCAGTGCAGGTGCTGTAACTGGCAGTGTCAAAGTAGCCTTAACACTGAACTAAAGCTTGTCCAGGCAGGTGAGCGCATCACCTGCCTTTGTTGTAAGCCATACTCTGGATACTACTTATGCTGAAATATCTGAGTTTATTAAAAAAAATCTGGCTGATTATTGCTATCGCAATTCTGGCTTTTTTAATAGTACTGACCTCGTCCATTTATTTTACTGCCCGCAATGCCGACAGCATTGTGCTGATTAAAGACAAAATGTATGACAGCTCAAAACTCGCCTCGCAAATGGTGGTGGAGTTTAATGCGGTCGAAGAATTCTTCACCCAGTCCGTTTCCTTATCTGATCCAGATATCTTAAGCACAGCCAAAGCCACTGAAGAACGTGTAGTCGTCAGCTTGGCACAACTGAAAAAACTGGATACTGCCAACCTGAACCAACTGGAAACGCTGGAGCAAAACTTTAGCGCTTACGCCAAAGCAGCTGCAGAAATTGCTCAGTCTATGATTGACGGCACCTTAGATATGAGTGCAGCACAAAGCATTATTCAAAATAAAACCGCTTTGTATGAAACCGCAAAAACTGGCTTTGTTGCTTATGAAAAACAAACGGACCATAACTTCCAGCAAATACTGGTGGATATGTCAGCCTCGTCAGAACGTTCAGTACTGATTATTGTGTTATGCGGCACTGTCTTGTTAATTATTATGGCCGTTGTAGGTCATGTGATCGGCAGGAATATCAGTAAAACAGCCAATAGTCTGGCCAGTTCACTGCAAGTATTAGCGTCAGGCAAAGGTTCTTTGTCCAGCCGTCTTGCTATAGACTCTGAAGATGAATTTGGTGCTGTAGCCCGTAACTTCAACGAATTTATTTCTCTACTGCAAAGCTCTTTTGTTGCTATTGCCCACCTTGTCGATCCGGTCAGCCGCACTGCTGACGAACTTGCTAAAGGCATGAAAGAACTTGATTGCATGACCAGCCAGCAAAAAAATGACGCAGACACTGTGTCGCATTCGATGGAGGAGATGCAAAGCAGCGTCAAAGATATCAGCCAATCGGCCAACGCCGCGTCAGGCAGTGCTAACGACGCCAGCAGACTTGCAAAACTCGGCTATGAAAAAACCACCTATTCTGTGCAGGCTTCAAAAGATTTGGCCGGAGAAATTGCCCAGACCAGCACAGTGATTACCGATCTGGCTAAACAGACTCAGGAAGTGGGCGGTATTTTAAAAAGCATCAATGATATTGCCGATCAAACCAACTTACTGGCGTTAAACGCAGCTATTGAAGCCGCTCGTGCTGGTGAACAAGGCCGTGGTTTTGCGGTGGTTGCAGATGAAGTACGTTTATTGTCTTCCCGCACCGCCTCCTCAGTCACTACTATCCGTGATTTGTTAGGCAAGCTGACGCAAAACGTCGACAGTGCAGTACGACTGATGGACCAGGCCGTGACTAAAGCCAATAACAGCGCAGTATTGACGGCAGAAGCGGGCAGTTCTATTGAGTTGATTAATCAGGAAATTGACAAAATTAATATGGTCAATGCCCAAATTGCGACAGCAACAGAACAACAAACCATGGTAGCCAGTTTAGTGCTGGACAATACCCATCAAATGGCCGACTCCTTTAGCCGGACTATTCAGGTGCAACAGACAGTAGCTGATATTTCAGACCAACTGCGCGGCCTGGCTCTGGAACTAAATACTGTGTCGTCCAAGTTTAGGGAATAAAAAGTTTCGGGAATAATGAGTTCAAAACTCAAACATTTAGCAATACACCCATCTCCATAACAGAGCCCAGGGACGGGCGCTGTTTAAATGCAACCAACTGACATAAAGCTTTCATTACAAGTCGTTGAATGGCGTAAATTATTTATTGATGCACTTTATTACTGCTATCTTATAGCCATAGCAGGTTAAAGCAGGGTGGATCCTCAGCATGCGTCTTTTTTCTTTTCTGGCCATGATGGTATTCAGTCCGGTTCTTACGGCCGCTGATTTTCAGGTATCGGATTATAGTTTAGGCTCAGCAAAAGCTGACCTGAAAGCAGAGATCCTGAGCAAAACTACGGTAACCCTATTTGAAGCTGATGCAAAAGTAGAAACTCAGTGGACTGAAGATAAACTGACAGCCGTGCAACTGAGCTTTTATCAGGGCACCGATTACGAAATCCTCAGACAAAAAACCAGCCAGCTATTAACACAACTCAGCTCACAATTTGGCACTGTGGTTTGGGTGTCCCCCGAAGCAGATACAGCCGCAACTCAAACCACAGAGCAACAATTGGGTTTGTTAGAGCAAGTAATGAAAACAGCTCCAGGCACAGCTGCAGCTTATAAACAAAGCCATTTGGCGCACACTGACCTGGTGCTGGATTTTCAGCCCAATCCACAGCCTGACAATAGCCGTCTGCATTTGCAAATCAGCTTTTCATCCCTCAGCGGTGAATACAGTTTGCTGTTATTTGTCGACGAAAAAACTTCGGCTGAGCGCACTGCTGCAGCCGTAGTTCATCTGGAAGCCTTATGATGTTCCGGGTCTTTAGCCCACAGACTGGATTGAGCGGCGCAATCTTATGTACTCAGTACCTTATCAACAGCTTCAGCTACTACTGAAGTTGTAGCTTAACTGATGCCAACCGCATAACGACTAACCCAATGTTTAAGCGGGCCAGCCTTTTCTGCCACAGCTAAACCCAACTGACGTAAAAAACGTACAGGCGGCAAGCTACTGCTAAAGCTTTGATAAAACAGGTCCATAGCCGACATCATCAGCGCATTTTCGCGCTGACGTGTGCTTTGATACTGCTTTAATAACTCAGGAACCGCTAAATCCTTGCCTTGTGCAAAAGCCTTTTCTAGCAGTTCAGACAATAGCATCGCATCAGCAAAACCTAAATTCACGCCCTGGCCTGCCAGCGGATTAATACTATGAGCCGCATCCCCTACCAGCACCAGCCGTCCTTTGACATAATCCTTTGCATGCACCCGGGCTAAAGGAAAACTTGCCACTTGTTCCACTGTAATTTTGCCAAGCTTGGCCGGAAAAGCCTGCTGAATCTGTTCAGCCAAAGCGGTTTTAGATAATGCCGCCAGCTGTTTAATTTTATGATGATGGTCGTACCAAACTAAAGAACCCTGCTTACCTGGCAAAGGTAAAAAAGCCCGTGGGCCTGATTCGTTAAATTGCTGCCAGGTGATGTCCTGCTGTTCGTACTCTGTATTGACTGTAACCACTAAACAGCTTTGCTGATACTGCCAGCCCGACACACCAATTTGTGCTAACTGGCGCAGCTGCGACTGCCCACCATCTGCTGCTATCACCAGTTTGGCTTTTAACTCGCCAAATTCTGCGGTACTGACAGAAGCAAAGTCTGACTGCTGGGTATAACCTGTCACAGTGGCTGGGCAAAACAATTGCAAGTTGGCAGGAAAGTTCGCCCACAGCGCCTGCTGAATAAGATTGTTTTCAACTATATGGCCCAGATGGGTCAGTGCCACTTCATCGGCATGAAAAGTGAGTCCGGCCTGTTCGCCTTCAAAAGCCTGTAACCTTTTATAAGGGCATAAACGCCATTGCTGCAATAAAGACCAGGCACCTAAGTCAGTCAGCCACTGCTCACTTCGTCTGTTAATAGCGGATACACGAAGATCAATAGTACTTTGTGGGTCATAAGCTGAGACAGGCTGTTTTTCAATTAAGCCCACGTCTAAACCAGCACGGCTGAGCTTCAGCGCCACTGAAGCGCCAACCATACCACCACCTACAATTAATATATCCAGCACAGACACCTCCTGCTCACTTCAGAACATTCTACCCTGCTTTTCGACTTTTACTTTGCGCTATATCAGCAATTATTCGTCATTTATTCAGCAGCCGTTGAAAGATTATTCAGACTATTCCGGTATCTAAGTTCAAATCACTTAAGGAAAAACCAAAATGAAAATTCAGCATATTCTGTTACTTAGCCTCAGCCTGTTCAGTTTTAGTCTGTTGGCAGAAGCCCGTATTGCTCAAAGCCCTGAGGATATTAAACCCTTATTAAACGGCATGCAGACACCTATGGTCAGTCTGCAGGATGCGACAGGCAAAGCCGTAGAGCTCAGCTCAGTGTTAAAACAGCAAGACACAGTGCTGGTGTTTTACCGGGGTGGCTGGTGCCCCTATTGCAACCTGCAACTGGCGGCTTTACGTGAGATTGAACCCAAACTTGAAGCTTTAGGTTATCAACTGATTGCCGTGACACCAGACAGCCCTGCTGCTATTCAAGCCAGCTTAAAAGACACCAAAGGCGCTGCTATTACTTATACCTTGTTATCCGACAGTCAGTTCAATTTAAGCTCTGCTTTTGGGGTGGCTTATTATCTGGATGAAAAAACCAGCGCGACCTATTTAAACACCTACAAACTGAATCTAAATAAGGAAGCAAGCAGCGGCAAAGTAGTGCTGCCCGTACCCGCTGTTTACATCCTGAACAAAGAGGGTTTAGTGCAATACAGCTACCAGCATATTAATTACAAAGTCCGCTTGCAGCCTGAGCTGTTGTTGCTGGCAGCTCGTTTAGCCAAAGAAACAAAGCAATAAAATTCACTAAAAAACCGCTATTTTTGCATATCCACCCATAGTTAATTCAGGGCAGCAGCGACTGCCCTGAAACTCTGCCCCAACACCGTAAAACTCATTGACGACAGCGCAAAAATACGGCATTTTGCGCGCCCTTGCAGCCTTGGCTTTTGATTGCCCTTGTTGGTTGCCACTGTTGGTTGCTCTAGGGGGCAAAACTGACTAGAGTAGCTGCATCTTTCATTTTGAATTCTGTTTTTAATTGTAAGCTCTGGCTTGAGGAGACTTTGCATGCGTAAGGTAACTGTGGCCGCCACCCAAATGATTGGTGGCTGGAATGTAGAAGAAAATATTGCCCGTGGTGAGCGCTTAGTCCGTGAAGCTGCTGAACAGGGCGCCCAGATCATCCTGCTGCAGGAACTGTTTGAGCGTAACTACTTCTGCCAGAAACAAAAGTATGAATATTTAGAGTTCGCTACTAGTGTCGAAGACAACGCGGCTATTAAACATTTCAGCAAAATTGCCAAAGAGTTGAACGTGGTGCTGCCTATCAGCTTTTATGAAAAAGCCGGCAACTGCTTTTACAACACAGTAGCTGTAATTGACGCCGATGGCAGCAACTTAGGTTTATACCGCAAGAGCCATATTCCTGATGGCCCGGGTTACAGCGAAAAGTTCTATTTCACTCCGGGTGACACAGGCTTTAAAGTCTGGGATACCGCTTATGCCAAAATTGGTATCGGTATTTGCTGGGATCAGTGGTTCCCTGAATGTGCCCGCAGCATGGCATTAATGGGTGCAGAACTGCTGTTCTACCCAACAGCTATTGGTACTGAACCTCATGATGAAACCGTAAATTCACGTGAACACTGGCAACGTACTCAACAAGGTCATGCCGCTGCTAACTTAGTTCCTCTGATTGCATCGAACCGTATTGGTCGAGAAACCGAAGACGACTTTGCTATTACCTTTTACGGTAGCTCTTTTATTGCCAACGAGTTTGGTGCCAAAGTAGAAGAAGCCGACGAAGTCAGCGAAGCTGTGTTAGTTCACACCTTCGATTTAGACGAAACAGCGAAAAACCGTCGTAACTGGGGCGTATACCGTGACCGTCGTATCGACTTATATGGCGCTATCTTAACCAAAGACGGCAAAACTACACCTACTGAAGGTAACAACTAAGATGGCGGTTACCTTAAACAGTACACCTCGTGCCGATGGTTTTTTTATGCCAGCCGAATGGGCGACGCATAAACAAACCTGGATGGTATGGCCAGAACGTACCGATAACTGGCGTTTAGGTGCCAAGCCTGCACAGCACGCCTTTTGCGCCGTCATTCGTGCTATTGCCCGTTTTGAGCCAGTGACTGTATTGGCATCTGCCGCTCAGTTTGCCAATGCACAGGCACAGTTGAGCTTAGAGCCAACCACTCACCCAATTCGTGTGGTTGAAACCTCAACAGACGACGCCTGGTGCCGTGACACTGGCCCTACTTTTGTCACCAATGGCAAAGAAGTACGCGCTGTCGACTGGACCTTTAATGCCTGGGGTGGCTTAAACGGTGGTTTATATTTCCCATGGCACAGAGACGATCAGGTTGCGCAGAAGATTGCCAATATTGAAGGCACAGCCCGTTACCGCACTGAAGGTTTTGTGCTGGAAGGCGGCGCTATTCATGTTGATGGCGAAGGTACGTTGCTGACCACTGAAGAATGTTTGCTGAACAAAAACCGTAACCCGGATTTATCCCGCGAACAAATCGAGCAGATGCTGTCGGACTATTTAAGTATAGATAAAGTCATTTGGCTCAAAGAAGGCATTTTTAACGACGAAACCGATGGCCACGTTGATAATATGTGCTGTTTTGTCGGCCCAGCCGAAGTACTACTGGCCTGGACTGACGATAAAAATGACCCACAGTACGAACGTTCACGCGCTGCTTTAGAAGTGCTGGAAAACAGCACAGACGCCAAAGGCCGCAAATTCACAGTCCACAAGCTGCCTGTGCCTGCTCCTATGCTGGCCAAAGCAGACGAATATGCCACTGTGGATTTAACAGGTGCAGCTGTACCTCGTGAATCTGAAGCCCGTTTAGCCGGTTCTTACATCAACTTCTATTTATGCAATGGGGGTTTGGTGGTTCCGGTATTTGACGATGCGAACGATAAAGTGGCAGTAGAGATCCTGAGCAAGCTTTTTCCAAAACATCAGGTGGTCACTGTGCCTGGCCGCGAGATTTTATTAGGCGGCGGCAACGTGCACTGTATTACTCAGCAACAACCTGCTTAACCTTAAGTGATTCGCTACAAAAAACGGGACCACAGTCCCGTTTTTTTATTGCGTCCAAATCATTCAGCTCATCGTCGAAAATATGCTCCGGCCGTCGCCAGAGGCGAAGGCGTGATATCGGCGAAATGCCAAACAGTTGGCATTTCGAAAGACCGACATCACCCTGCATTTTCGACATACCGTCCTTCCCTGGACATAAAAAACCGCCGATAAACGGCGGTCTTTGCATTGAACTATAAAGTTCTGTTAGTTACGACGACGGCGCAATAAAGCCAAAGGTAATAACATCAGAGATAACCAACCGAAGCTACCGCTGCTTGGTTTATCCACAGGAGTGACGATGACCGGTGCTGGTACATTGTTAACCTTTAAGTCAACTGTTGATTTCACACTGTCTTTACCATCACTGACTGTCACTTCAAAGCTCAGCGTTTCAGTTGCTGAAACCTGTGGTGCTTTCACTGTTGCTTCAGCCGCTGTAGCGTTGGTGATGGTTGCCGCAGTGCCAGACAACTGAATCCAGTTGTAGGTCAGTGTGTCAGCAGCGTTCGCATCTTGTGCTACAGCCGTCAGTGTCACATCGCCACCTTCGTTCACTTCAGCAACACTGCTGCTCACTGCACTGATCATTGGTATACGGTTATCACAAGCTACGCTGTCACCAGCTATAACGTCAGAGAAAACACTGGTGCCAAGGTTTTGTACCTTAACATTGTCAATCACCCAGCCAAAAGCGTTGGTGTTGCTATCAGATACAACGCGGAATCGCAACTTAACCTGGTTACCGTTTAAACCACTGCCAAAGTTAACTGATTCAACGCCGCCCAATTCCCCGTTCATCACACCGGTATAAGTACCCCGGTCCGGCAATAACTCTTCCAGTTCACCTGTGTATCCGCCGCTCAATTGCGGATAAACCGGCTGACCAGTGGCGGTGGTACCAACCTGTACCTGAGTGACATCAACCCATTCTCCGCCGTTCAGGCTGACTTCAATCACACCACCATCATAGTTATCTTCGAATTCAAAGTAGTGCCAGAAACTTAATACAAAATCTCCACCATAACCGATTTCAAAAGTTTTGGTTTCATAAGCAACATCAGAACTAAAGCCATTGTTCGCAATATACATATATTGCTCACCAACCGGGTGACCTACGCTTCTGAATAAAGGAGCATAGGTGCCGTCCAGCGCCCTGGTACCTTTAGCCATGTCTCCACCGGCTAGCACAACTTCTTTAAAGTTATTTAAAGAAGCGTAGCTTTCCATATCATCCAAGCTCTGCTGGTTAACAGGAGCCTGATCTTTAAAGTTCAGGTTCACCAGATCAGACAGGCTGTATTCCTCAGTGACTATTGCCTCATCCAGATCAGGGAAACTAACTTTAAATGTAACTGTATCAGCGGTTGTAGCTCCTTCCAGTTTAAATTCCAGTGGTGCTGAAGTCACTGTTTGTAATACACCAACTTTTGCCAGAGTAAATTCACCATCATTCGCAAAAGTCACAGTCTGACCACTGGTCACTTCAACTTTCGCTTTGATGTTTTCCAATGCCGCATTACCGCGGTTGGTAAATTTGAAGCTTAGGGTACCTGTCTCACCATTATCAATAATATTGTTATTGGTACAGAAACCAGTTGTCAGTCCTTCATAATTACGATTAATAGTGTGACCTGAAACGTCAAAAGTGTTTAATTCAGTTTTGAAGGATTCGACAACACCAGAATGTTGTGGATCATCCCGATCTGGAGCTTGTGCTCCCAGACCCATACCACGATCAGCAAAGGCTTTTAGCAACAGCTTGTAATCTTCCGGATCTTTTGCATAGGCAGCTGCCAGAATCGCATCACGGGCTTCAGTGTAGGTTGGGCCAACCGGGGTCATTTTATAACCATTAACCAGGTAACCTAACATAAGGTGTTTAGCTTCATCAAAACTGTGACGATCGTCGTTCACCAGATTCACGAAACCATCCCACAGCATGGTTGCCCATACTTCACCAGCCGAATGGACCTGAGCTGCGCCTGTGTTCCCGTCAATTGCAACGCCACGGCCAACCTCAATGTTTTGGAAAGTTTTGTAGTTAACGTCACGATCCTGTGAATACGGCACACTGCGGATACCGTAGTAGAATGAATCTACATAGCTAATAGCGGCATATGCACGTTGCAACTTATCATTGTCTGGTAATTCAAGATCTTTGGCTTCAGAAATAGTCATCAGGGCATGGAAATCCCCCCAACCTTCACCCATGGAACGGCCCTGGTTATTGTATAAACCACTGCCATTACCCACTAAACGATTGCTGATGTAATGACCCCACTCATGCGACACTATAGCGTTGTCCCACGAGCTGTCTTTAAACGGCTTGTCGTTAAACATCTCGACATTTACCGTTTGACCTGCAGCGATAGCAGCATAAAGACTGTTGCCTTCGGCCAGTGAAATACCAATATTTGGAATTTTCACTGCAGCAGCGGCAGCGACTTCGGCTGCTGTCGTTCCCGATCCCATTCCAGGTAAACCATCAGCGCTATTGTTGACCACAATGGCCGCTATGGCTCCTGCGTCCTGAGCCATTTTCACCTTTTGAGTAAAATTACAGGCTCCACGGTCAAGAATCGCAATTTTGCCTGCCAGTTCAACAGCGTTAACAGCTGCTGTACAGCCGTCACGGGTAGGAGCAACCTCATCAACCAACACAACCAGCTCACCACTCAGGTTAAACTGGCCAGGGCCGAAGCTTGAACGTTGCAGAGCAGTCAAGCTTATTGCTACACCGTCTGCCATTGCACTAACACCGTAATCTTTGCCAAACACTGCGTCTTTGCTATCCCACAGATACATTTGCATCCGAGGTGAACGGCCATCGGCAGGAGTAGACATGTTGGCGTTATTAAAACCTGAGTTGTCTTGTACTTCAGCCCGGATTGGGTCACCTTCGACGCCACCACGCTCATAGTTGAGTAACTGTGCGTTACCGGCTGCTTCGTCAAAGCCGTAATCATAAAACACATCGTGTAAATAGTTGTTCATGTAGAACAAGTTCACGATTGCAGCTTTACGGTTGTTGACCGAAGTCTCGGCTTCAGAAGTGAGGTATTTATAGTCGAATACTTTAGCCCCTGTAGTTTCGGCATGGTAATCACCATTGGTAAAACCATCCGGAGCGACCACATCAGCATAAGCACTGACGTTATTACCCACTGTAGTAGTGGCGGTTTCCAATAACCAAGGGTCTTCCGTGCTGATTGGACCGTGGGTCAGTTTAACTAACGGAGCATCCAGATAAGCAGTCGCATCGACCTGCGTCGCACTTGTTGCAGGGATAACGTTACCGTGCGGACCATCCCAGGGCGTACTATCTTCGTTGGCGTAGATGCGGTATTCGAAGTCAGCAGCATGAGCTTTCAGATTGTTTTTAAACAGCACTTCACCCGTTTCGCTGGAGATCACATAGCTGTAATAGTCAGAATCAACTGCATCGTCTGATGAGACTTCCATCTCTACATAATGAGCTGGAACAAGCTTTTGTTTTTTCTCAAAAAAGACAGGTTTTGCCCGTGGTTCACCTAATAACTTCACTGAACCTTGTTGTGTGGCAGCGGAGAACTGACTATATTTGTCGCTCGACTCCAGAGCTGATAGTTGTAATTGTTGTCCATCACCACCAGCAGCCGCAAATGCCTGACGAATGGCGGTGTCAGCACTACCAAAAGCGGATAAGGCAGAAGCTTTTGGCGCTCCGGCCGCTGCAATCATGGAGCCAGAACCCGCGACCAGACCAAACTCAGCGTCCATCAGTACATTGTATTCTTTGTTAAATACTTCGATCCCCAGATATGCCTGGCGGAACTTCGCAATTTTGACGCCATCGTCACTCACATGCGAACTTACTAACGCAGGTTTTAGTCCAACCAAAGCACTTTTCGTAGCAGCACCAGTTAACACATTTAAATAATGTGTTGCTGCGACCTCTAGTTGGTGCTCAGGAGCTACAGCGGATAAACTGGGCACAGCCACACCAACAGGAGCCCAGGCAAATGTAGTCTGACCAGTTTCAAGTTCAACCTGGTTTGTCATACCAGAAACTGTTGGAGCTTGTTGCTTTGCAGACAATTGGGCTAGTTGTTTAAGGTTATTGCCATTTTGTTCGTTGGCAACGACTGACAAGCTTGAAGCACTTATTGCTGAGGTGATCATCACGGCAAGCGCTGAAAATTTGAATTGTTTCATTCATGTTCCTTGGATTTTTATTATTAACAATTGTGCATTACCTTGCAGCTCTTTCAATGAATACGCAACATCAGGCAATAACATATGTTATAAATAGTTAATCGTTTATTTTCAACATATTTAAAACAACTAAGTAACTATTTTTTGAGGCTGAATTATGATCAGATTTTGGGTTCAAACTTTTGTTATTAGTACTTTCGCGTTATTTGCACTCTGCACTAAGTCTTACGCAGCGGAAGGACTTAAGAGACCCCCAGCGCATCCACAGTTAAGCCAGCCAACAAAACGCCATGTGACTATCAATCAACAGAAATTCGAATTGCTGTCGCAGCAAGAGGACCATTGGTTACTTTATGATCCACACATAGGTCAGTATTGCATCACGTTAAATCAGCTTGTCGTGGTCACTTCAGATCTGGAACCTCTACTGCATAAAGCAGGCTGGCCCTATCACACGGAAGAATGGGAGCTACTAGCTGAACAGACCTATCGCTGGTCTGGTTCTTTTGCTCAACTGCTTCAGCTGCAGCGAAAATTAAAACATATGCCTGACACCCGACTTGAATGGCAATTGCAGTACCTCCCCCAGTCAAAAAATGCAAAAATGTAGCTGTAACTACTGCATCAGATCCAGATTATGAATTACGCATCCAGATAAGTTAGAATACGCAAAAATTCATATTGGTAATACGAAAGTGGTCAAAGCCTGTGCCTGCCATATTCTGGTAAAAACTGCTGAAGAAGCAGAAAAATTAAAACAACTGCTGGCCAAAGGTGCCAGTTTTCATGATTTAGCTAAAAAGCATTCTCTTTGCCCTTCAGGTAAAAAAGGTGGCGATTTAGGTGAGTTTAAGCCTGGCCAGATGGTCAGAGCTTTTGATGAAGTGGTGTTTAAAAAAGCTGTACTGGAAGTGCATGGCCCAGTCAAAACTCAGTTTGGCTATCATCTGATTAAAACTCTGTACAGAAGCTAACAGAAGAAGCGACGGAGAGCCTGATGCGTTTTGTACACTGCAGTTATGATCAACATGCCGAAGCTATTCTGGCTATTTTTAACCATGCCATTTTGAATACCACAGCTTTGTATGAATACAAACCCCGCACTATGGCGACTATGCAACAATGGTTTGCTAACAAAACTGCAGGGAATTTCCCGGTGCTGGGCCTGCTGAACGAGCAGGATCAACTGGTAGCTTTTGGCAGTTATGGCACCTTCCGGGCTTTTCCGGCCTTTAAGTATTCAGTCGAGCATTCGGTTTATGTCGCACCGCATCAGCAAGGTAAAGGTTATGGTGCTTTGGTGTTGCAGAAAATCATCGAACAGGCGCAATTGGAGAATTATCACCTGCTGATCGGTGGTATAGATGCAGCCAACGACGCCAGCATTGCCTTGCATACCAAACATGGTTTTAGCCACAGCGGCACTATTACTCAGGCAGGCTTTAAATTTGGTCGTTGGTTAGATTTGGCATTTTACCAACTGACGCTGACGACGCCGCTTGAACCCAAAGACGATTAATCTTCTATAACTGAAAGGCAGCTTGCGCTGCCTTTAGATTCTGATGTTTTATTTGCTACTTTTTACCCATAGCCTGCGAACGTAATTTGGCTTTTTCTTTTGCCAGCTGTTTATTGCGACTTGCCACTTTTTGTACCCGCTCTTCTTCTGCATCAGCTTTTTTGCTGCTGTGATTCATTTTCGGGTCATGTTCATAACCAGGTATAACCTGCTGTGTGATCACTTGTTTCGTCAGTTTTTCAATGGCTTGCAGCATCACCAGATCATCAGGTGTAATTAAACTGATCGCCATACCTGAATTGCCTGCCCGGCCTGTACGACCGATGCGGTGTACATAATCTTCAGCCACCTGTGGCAAATCGTAATTGACGACTATAGGCAGTTCTTCAATGTCCAGGCCGCGGGCCGCTATGTCAGTGGCCACTAACACACTTAATCTGTTGTTTTTAAAATCATCCAGCGCTTTGGTGCGGGCGCCCTGACTTTTATCGCCATGAATAGCTCCGGCTTCAATGCCATCTAACCGCAACTGCTTAGCTAAACGGTCTGCACCATGTTTAGTACGACTGAAAATAAGCACTTGTTTCCACTGACGTGAGCCAATCAGATAAGACAACATCTCACGTTTGCGCTGTGAATCCACTCTATAAGCCAGTTGCTCTACTTTATCTGCGGTGCTATTGGGTTTAGCCACTTCAATCAATATCGGAGACTTTAATAAAGTGTCTGCCAGCTCTTTGATTTCTTTGGCAAAAGTAGCAGAGAAAAACAGCGTCTGCCGCTCTTTGGGTAAACGCGCCATAATACGTTTAATGTCATGAATAAAACCCATATCCAACATACGGTCAGCTTCATCCAACACCAGAATTTGCAGCTCTGACAAGCTGACAGTGCCCTGATGTAAATGATCCAATAAACGGCCAGGAGTCGCGACCAGAATATCTAAACCCCGGCTGGCCTGATCGTATTGCGGATTGATCGACACGCCACCATAAAACACTGCATATTTCAGCGGTAAATCAGCACCATAAGCTTTGACACTGTCGGCCACCTGCTGAGCCAGTTCCCGGGTAGGTGTCAGCACTAAACAGCGCACCTGCAGATTATTTACTTTGCTGGTGTTTTTACTCAGCAGTTGCAGTACGGGCAAGGTAAAAGCAGCGGTTTTTCCTGTGCCAGTTTGGGCACCTGCTAACACATCTTTGCCTTCTAAGATCACAGGTATGGTTTGCTGCTGAATAGGGGTTGGTGTGTGGTAACCCTGGGCGGTCACAGCAGAAAGAATACGGGGATCTAAACCAAGCGTGGCAAATGACATGCAATTTCCTTTAAAGTATCGGCCTTTGAGCCTTTAAAACAGCGCTAGTGTAGCAGAATAGGCAGGACAAGGCATGACTGCAGTATCAACCCCATGGTTTGTTTATATGGTACGCACCGCAACAGGCGCTTTATACACAGGCATTAGCACAGATCCGGAACGGCGTTTACGCCAGCATAGTGGTGAATTAACAGGAGGAGCTAAAGCTCTAAAAGGTAAAGGCCCTTTGCAGTTAGCATTCACTTACCCTATGCCTTGCCGATCTTCAGCCAGCAAGCTGGAATATCAGCTAAAACAATGGACGAAAAAGGATAAAGAGTTGTTGCTCAAGCAAGCGGCCAAACAGCTGGACTTGCTGCAACAGCTATCAGGCGAAAGTCGCATAGGCACAAAACAAGCTACCGACTACACTGCGCATTAAATAAGGAGCCTTCATGGAAAGTTTTGTTTTAGTTCTGGTGTATTTGGTAATCGGCTCTTTGCTGCGCAGACTGCCACAGTTTCCTCAGGAAACAGGTTTAGTGCTGAATCAATTTGTGCTTTTTGTGGCGCTTCCCGCTTTAGTATTACAGAAAATTCCACTGTTAGAATTCTCCAACCAACTTTGGTTGCCCGCTATCACGCCTTGGGTACTGCTGGTTATAGTGGCGGGATTAATTATTCTGGCAGGGAAAATCTGGCACTGGGAAAAAACCACAGTCGGTGCTTTGCTGGTGGTATTGCCTCTGGGTAACACTTCATTTCTGGGCTTTCCTATGGTCGAAGCTTTTTTTGGCGACAAGGCTTTGCCTTACGCCATGATTTACGATCAGGCTGGCTCCTTTTTAGCTTTGGCGACTTACTCCACTATTTTAGCGGCCTGGTATAACCCTAATGCGGCCACACCTAGTGCAAGCCAAATTATTAAACGCGTACTGACCTTCCCTTCTTTTGTTGCGTTGGTCGTGGCGTTATCTCTGAAATCAGTGACTTACCCAGCATTTTTTAGTTTGGTGCTCGACAGCCTGGCCGCCACTTTAGTGCCGGTTATTATGATTGCTGTAGGTTTTCAGTTCAGGTTGCAACTGGATAATAAAGAAGCTAAACCGCTGATCTTTGCATTGGGCGTAAAGCTGTTTTTAATGCCATTGCTCGCATTGGTTTTTTTAAGCTTGTTCCAGCCAGACCCATTGCTACTGCAGGTTGTAGTATTTGAAGCAGCCATGCCACCTATGGTGTCTGCCGGAGCTATAGCTATTGGTGCAGGGCTAGCACTGCGTTTAGTGCCAGCTTTGGTAGGCTTGGGCTTGCTGTTGAGTTTTATCAGTCTTCCACTTTGGTATTTGCTGCTGCAGCTTTACGTTTAACCAAATGTTGATGGCCTTTTCTATGGCTCTGATGATAATAATGAGCCACCAGTACCATCAACACAGAACCTGTCAAAACAGGGTTGAATAAAAACCACCAGTCCGGAGCAGTTAACATAATCAATAAGGTAGTGGCGCCTGCTGGTGGATGAGTAATTTTCCACAGCACCATCAGACCTATAGATAACCCCACTGCAATGGACAAGCTCCAGACTGTTAAACCAAAGGCATGAACAAAAGTCAGGCCAATCAGTGCTGCCAGAAAATGCCCGGCTATTACATTTTTTGCTTTACCGAGCGGACTCCCAGGCAATGCAAATAAAATCACTGCTGTTGCACCAAAAGGAGCTACCAGCCATAACTGCTGCCATTGCTGCAATAAAGCTAACAGCGCCATCACCAAAGCTGCACCACAACCAGCCAGCAAAGCTTGCACCCAGATTTTATGTTCAGTCATAGTACCACCTCAGGAAGTAGACCAGTCTGTCTACTGATGAATTGCATTGTAGACAGACTGGTCTACCTGTGTCAAGCTAAGTATCCAATATGCTGAGGGCTTTTATGGAACAGGATAAAAAACAGCAGCTTGTAGAAACAGCCTTAACGTTGTTTTACCGCTATGGTGTGCATGCTGTAGGTATTAATCAGATTTTAGAACAGTCTGCTATTGCCAAAAAAACGCTGTATCACCATTTTGTCAGCAAAGACGAGTTGTTATTGGCCACACTGGAGCTTCGGCATCAGCGCTTTTATCAGTGGCTGGAACAACAGTTAAATAGTGCTGAACCAGCAAGTCCGGTAGATAAACTATTTGATGCATTGAGTCTTTGGTTTGAGGGCAAGGCAGAACCCTTAGGGCCTTTTTTTGGTTGTTACTTTCAAAACTGTGCAGCTGAATATCATGGACCAGACAGTGCTGTGTTGCAGCTGTGCGCTCAGCACAAACTCAAGGTGAAACACTTAGTGAACACTCACCTTCAGAGTTATCACCTGCCAGAAGAAGCACAGTCTTTATTGCTTGATGGCTTGATGATACTTAAAGAAGGCGCCATCAGTATGGCTTTAGTGCATGCGGATGCCACTATGGCTCAGCATGCTAAAAAACAAGCACTGTTACTGGTCCGTGCTTTAAGCTAATCCGGCTCTGCAGCAGGCTCTGTCGGAGGCTTTTTCTTCAGCCGTCCAGCCTGAATTAACGCTTCGCGTAATACATATTCAATCTGGCCATTTACACTGCGAAACTCATCATCAGCCCAGTGCTGCAAAGCCTGCAGCACTGTTGCATCAATACGTAACGCAAAAGCTTTTTTAGACACTTAGCTCTCCGCTTAATACAAAGTGCCGGTGTTGATCACAGGCTGCACCTGATGATCACCACAAAGCACCACTAACAAATTACTGACCATGGCGGCTTTACGCTCTTCATCCAACTGCACCATGTTCTTCTCCGACAAACGCGCTAAAGCTAATTCCACCATGCCTACTGCCCCTTCCACCAATTGCTGACGAGCCATTACTACAGCTCTTGCTTGTTGACGCTGCAACATGGCGCTGGCAATTTCCGGTGCATAAGCCAGATGACTGATACGGGCTTCCAGCACTTCAACGCCAGCTTTGTCCAGGCGGGCCTGGATTTCAGCTTTGAGTAAATCTGTCACTTCAGGGCCGTTACTGCGCAGGCTGATATCGATGTCATCTGCGGCTTCATAAGGATAACTCGAAGCTAAAAAACGCAGCGCCGCTTCACTTTGGATACTGACAAAATTTTCATAGTCTTCCACTTCAAATACGGCTTCAGCACTGTCCACCACTTTCCACACCACAACAGCGGCAATTTCAACCGGATTGCCACTGTGATCATTAACTTTGAGTTTGCCGCTTTCAAAATTGCGCACGCGCAGCGATACTTTTTGTTTGCTGTAAAAAGGATTGGCCCAGCGTAAGCCGGTTTGTAAATCGGAGCCGACATAACGACCAAACAGCTGCAACACCGCACACTGATTCGGTTGCACCATATAAAAACCAAAAAAACCTATTCCCACCAAAATCAGTGCCAGTATTGCAATCAATTTCAGTGCCCCACCCATCACCAGTAAGCCCAAACCGGACCCAACAAAAGCTGCCGGGAGCACAGCTAACATCATTAACCCACTACGGCTTGTTGCCAGATACTCTTTCATCGCGACCCCTCAATATGATATCAATTTAATATCAAATTAGCTTGATTCAAAAAAAACGCAAGCAATAAGTACAAAAAACATGCGATCAGATGCAAAAACTTAAGAGTAATTTGACACAGGTTTATTTGATAAATATGATAAATTTAATCAAATCAGAAAATTTATTATGTCAGAGCAACATCAACTTCTTTCTACCCGACAAGCGGCAACACTTTTAGGCGTTTCAGTACGCACTATCCAGCTGTGGGTCGAGCAGGGCTTGCTCAGCGCCTGGAAAACACCAGGTGGACACCGACGTATAGTGCAGGAGTCTTTGCTGAATTTATTGCATAAAAGACAAAGATTACAGCCTTTAACTCATCTGTTGTGCGTGGATCCGGATGCTGATTTTTTCAAATTAATTCAGGGTCTATGCCAACAATGGAATTTCCCTGTTGAATTGCAACAAGCTCGCAACGCTGTGGACGCACTGCTGATGATGGGGCAGCATAAACCAGAATTGATACTGATGAAGGCTGATCAGCAAGGTGTTGATATGCCATTGCTACAACAGGAATTGACACAACATCAGGTGAAACTGGCATTATTATCTGCCGAAGATCCACAGCCAGGGCTGACAATGGAGATGATTTGGTTACGCTTGCCTTTTGAACCTCTGCAATTTAAGACTGAACTGCAGAACTTGTTATTTGCCCGCTTACAACAAAGCATTTAACAGCAAAGTAAAAAAACCGGCGTCGAAGCCGGTCTTTTTAGAGTAAATCAGCGGTTAAACCAGACTGACTTTAGCAAATTTACGTTTGCCCACCTGGAAGATATGGCTGCTGCCTTTGGCAAATTCCATTTTGCTGTCTTCCACTTTTGTTTCGCCGTCCAGTTTCACAGCACCCTGCTTAATCATCCGCAAGGCTTCTGAGGTACTCTCCACCAAACCCGCTTCTTTTAACAAGTTAGCGATTTGGATACTGTCAGCCGTTAATGTCAGCGTCAGTTCAGGGATATCATCCGGCAACGCATTTTTCTGAAAACGCTGGATAAAATCCTGCTCTGCTGCATCAGCTGAAGCCTCATCGTGGAAACGGGCGATAATTTCCTTTGCCAGCTCAATTTTAATATCACGTGGGTTACGACCCTCTGCCGCTTGTTGCTTCAATGCAGCAATATCCGCAAGAGGACGGAAACTCAGCAGGTCGTAGTAACGCCACATCAGCTCATCACTGATAGACATCACTTTACCGAACATCTCACCCGGCGTGTCAGTGATACCAATATAGTTGCCCAAGGACTTGGACATCTTCTGTACGCCGTCCAGACCTTCCAGCAATGGCACCATAATGATGGTTTGTGGGCGCTGACCTTCGTCTTTTTGCAGTTCACGTCCCATCAGCAGATTAAAGCGCTGATCGGTGCCGCCCATTTCGATGTCGGCTTCTAAAGCAACAGAGTCCCAGCCTTGCACTAGCGGGTATAAAAACTCGTGGATCGCAATAGACTGGTTATTGGCATAACGCTTTTTAAAGTCGTCACGCTCCAGCATACGGGCTACGGTTTGACGTGCTGCCAGTTTGATCATGCCAGCCGCGCCTAACTTTTCCATCCATTCAGAGTTAAAAGCCACACGGGTTTTTGCCGGATCAAGAATCTTAAACACCTGCTCTTTATAGGTCTGTGCGTTGGCCAACACGTCGTCCCGTGTTAAAGGCTTACGCGTTACGTTTTTACCTGTTGGATCACCAATCATGCCGGTGAAGTCGCCAATAAGGAAAATGACATCATGGCCCAACTGTTGAAAGGTACGTAATTTGTTGATTAGAACCGTGTGACCTAAATGCAAATCCGGTGCAGTTGGATCAAAACCTGCTTTGATTTTTAAAGGTTTTCCTTCCTTTAACTTGGCAATCAGCTCTTCTTCTAACAAAATCTCTTCGCAGCCGCGTTTTATCTCAGCCAGCGCCTGCTCCCAGTGAGCCATGGTCTACTCCTAAATCTCTTTGTATTTCTTAAAATTCCAAGTCTGCATTCTACTGAAACATTTCTTTAGATCAAACCAACAAAAGTGTGGCATCAGCTAAAAAATCGTTATATGCTCATTTTTTTATTGGTTTGTCTGATAATAATAAGAGATGCGCTTTCTATGATTTCTTCTTTGCCTATCAAACATCGGTTATTAATCGGCGCTTTAAGCGGCATTGTTGCCGTTATGCTGTTGATCCCGTCAGAACAAGCTTCAGCCTCCAGAACTACAGATACCTCTGAGTTGGAAGTTGGAAAAAGATACAGTATTGATATCCCTTTGGTGGAAGAGAAAATTGCGGCTGAACAGCTTGCAACTCTGCCACACGAAGATAACTCACTGGAGTGGGTCACTGTTGATGTGAAAAAAGGCGACATTCTTTCGGCTATTTTTCGCAAAGCTAAGTTAGATCAAGCCACAATGCAGGAAGTGTTGGAACTGGGTAAACCAGTAAAAACCTTAACCCGCATTTTCCCTGGCGAGCAGATTGAGTTTGGTTTAGATAACCAGGGCAAGCTGCAGGAAATCCGTTACCCAATCAACAACCTGAAAACTTTACGTGTTCAGCGCACTGCCAATGGCAACTTTGCCGCCGAAGAGTTATTAAAGGAAGTTGAAACCCGCACTGAAGTCGTCAGTGGTGTGGTTAACGGTTCATTCTGGAATGCAGGTCTGGAAGCTGGTTTAACAGAAGCTCAGATGCTGACTTTGGCGAACAATATTTTTAGCTACGATATCGACTTTGGTTTAGATATTAAAGCAGGCGACAGTTTCAGTGTTATTTTTGAAACCCGTTATGCTGATGGCCAGTTTGTTGGTAACGGTAGTATACTCGCCGCCCAGTTTAAAAACGAAGGCCAGGTGTATCAGGCGGTCCGTCACAAGGATGGCGCTTATTACAAGCCTGACGGTAAAGGCACCAAACAAGCGTTTTTACGTGCACCTGTCAGCTTCCAGTATGTTAGCTCCAATTTTAATCCTCGCCGTTTACACCCTGTGTTAAAGAAACTGAAACCTCATAACGGCGTCGACTACGTTGCGGCCGTAGGTACTCCTATTATGGCTGCTGGCGACGGCAAAGTCATTGCTTCCACCCGTAATGGTGTCAATGGTAACTATGTGTTTATTAAGCATAAAAATAACATTGTCACCAAGTACCTGCATTTATCCAAACGTGATGTGAAGCAAGGTGAACAGGTAAAACAAGGTCAGGTCATAGGTCGTTTAGGTTCTACAGGCCGCGTAACCGGCGCTCATTTACACTATGAATTTGTGGTGGGCGGTGTGCACCGTAACCCACGTACTGTGAAATTACCTCAGGCAGAAGCTTTGTCTACCAGTGAGCGTATTGCTTTTGTCAGCGAAGCAAAACAACTGATAGCGCAAATGCAGAACCACGAGCGGATCACAGTAGCCGCTGCTGAGTAATGTCCAGCTTGTATATAGGAATAATGTCCGGCACCAGTCTCGATGGAATCGATCTGGTGCTGGTTCGTTTTGGTCAGTCTGCTTCTGAAAAACTCCAGCCCGAATTACTAGACTCCCTGCTTTGCCCTTTTCCTGAACGGTTACGCCAGCAACTAAGCCAATTGGCTCAATCCGGCCCGGACGAACTTGAACTGATGGGTTTAGTAGAACAGCAACTGGCATTCGCTTATGCCGATGCAGTCAAACAGTTATTAGCTAAAGCCAAAGTTAACCCAGACCAGATAAAAGCTATAGGTTGCCATGGCCAGACCATACGACATCGCCCTTATGCCAGCTTTCCTTTTACCTATCAGATTGGTGATATGTTCCGTTTGGCAGCTGAAACGCAAATTCGGGTGATTGCTGATTTTCGCCGCAAAGATATGGCCTATGGCGGACAAGGTGCGCCTTTAGTCCCCGCTTTTCATAAAGCGATTTTTGCAG
>JAHIWM010000159.1 GCA_018815765.1 Gammaproteobacteria bacterium
CGCTGAGTTTCTCGGTCAAATCGATGACCTTCAGCTTAAACTCAACGCTATATTCTACAACCCTCTGATCGCTAAGTATCTTCGCCATTTTTTGCCTACCTCATCGTTGTGATAGGCGTCTACTTTATTGGGGGAAGTATCTCGCTGCAGCCGAAGGCTGCAAATGGCGCGGCTTGTTAGAAGACATGTTATTTAAACCCCAAATAAGTTACGAAACAAACCATACCTGCCGGCAAGAGTAAAAAATTAAGTACTGTTTCAAACTCTTTTTTTATTAATGCATAAATACCAATTACCGTGTGCACAGAAAAGACTACTGTACATATAACACCTGAAGCAATTAGCCAATGTGTGTATTCGATATTTGGAAAGAATAGATACACCACAATAGCCGGTGGTAAAAGTAAAACTAAGCCCGTGACATGAATAGAAGAATCATTTATGAGTTTAATGTACTTCTGCACCAGGCTCATTGCTTAACCTTCTAACAATTTAATAGAAGGTTTTTTGCCCGCAAGTCGAACATTTCTCTGCCTTCTTTCATGATTTTTACTCATACCAAACTAACGCTGATGTACCTCTATTTCAACAACTTTTTCTAAAATCCATAAATTTATGACCGACAAAATCTATACAAGCAGTACGCTAGTTGGTGGATTTTTTACTCAAGCTGAACCACTGTTTATTTAAACAGTTATTCCGGAGCGAAAAATGGCCTCGCCTTTTTTGGATTATGTCAGGGAGTTTATGGTGTCGCGGCGTTATGCCAAGCGCACAGTGGAAACTTATGTGTATTGGATCAGGTTCTACATTTTGTTTCATCACAAGCAACATCCGAATCAATTGTCAGATATAGATGTGGAGAGTTTTTTATCTTACCTTTCCAATCAGCGAACTGTGGCCATCAAAACTCAGGCTACTGCTTTAAATGCACTGAGCTTTTTGTACCGACATATTATTTTGCGGCCACTATCGCTGAACCTTAATTTTAATAAAGCCCGTGTTGCGCAGAAACTGCCAGTGGTGCTTACTCGTGTTGAGGTTCAGCAGTTACTGGCTTTAATTGAACCTAAATATAAACTATTGGCTCAGCTGATGTATGGTAGTGGTTTGCGTTTAATGGAAGCAGTTCGGCTGCGGGTGCAGGATATTGATTTTGATTATTTATCTGTCATGGTGTGGCAAGGTAAAGGTAATAAAAACCGCCGTGTTACCTTGGCGCCTGAGCTTATTCCTGCCCTGAAACTGCAAATAGAACATGTAAAACAGCATTTTCAGACGGATCTTCATAACCCTTGTTATGCAGGAGTCTGGCTACCTTTTGCGTTGGCCCGAAAATATCCGGCAGCGCCACAAGAGATTGGATGGCATTATTTATTTCCGTCAAGCCTGCTTAGCCTTGACCCTGAATCTAAACTTATCCGTCGACATCATTTGGATGAAACTACGGTTAGGCGGGCTATAAAAGTGGCAGCCCGATTAGCGAAAATATCAAAGAATGTTACATGTCACACATTACGTCATAGTTTTGCAACTCACCTATTAGAAGCAGGTGTTGATATCCGAACAGTACAAGAGCAACTCGGCCATAGCGATGTGAAAACCACGCAAATCTATACCCACGTTTTAAACCGTGGTGGTAATGCGGTGAAAAGTCCGTTGTCTTTATTGCTGAACGGGTGAAGGTTTGGATGGTTTCAGCTTGAATCATAAGCGGGAGGGTTGCAGGGGACGTGGCTTGTCCCGGCCCGTCTCTGGCTACCGCGGTATCCATAGACGGGCGGGTGCAAGACCTATGAAGATCCGTATGTAATTTAAGAAGGGAAGGCGCAAAGCTCTCCCCTACTCCTACGAATTGAATATCAGGTAAAAAAGACTCTGATTAGCAGGTTCGTGAAACCGGGGTCAGAGCCAATTTACTTCGTAAATATGGATCTGACCCCGGATACGCCACAAATTAGCGGACTATTTCCATCTCAGCTAATAAGTTATCCGCGTTATCAACATATTGCATCATCCATAACACGTAGCGAATATCCACGTGGATGGCGCGGGTGATTTCAGGGTTGAAGTACCAATCTTTGGTGATCGACTCATAGGTCGAGTCGAAGTTTAAGCCGACCAGTTCGCCTTTGCCGTTCATTACCGCTGAACCTGAATTGCCGCCCGTGGTGTCGGCGCTGGATAAGAAGTTGACCGGCACTGAGTTAAAGGCTTTTACGTCGTTTCTTGGACAGCTGAAAATGCCGCAGAACCATGGTTCTTTGGTTTGGGCTGCCAGGTCGGCGTAAAAATAACCTTCTGTTTTACCAGCCTGGTACGCATCGACCAGCTTTTGTGGTGCGTTAAATGGGTAATCAGCCTGACGTTTGGCGATTAAACCTTTGACTGAAGTAAAAGGCGTTTTATAGACACCGTCTTTGGCCGGATAACCATCTACTGAGCCATAAGTGATACGCAAGGTGCTGTTGGCGTCCGGGTACACTGGTTTTCCCTGTGTTTTGTTGTAGGCAATAATAGCCTGCATATAAGCTGGGCGTACTTGCGACAACTGGCCTTTCAGCTCTTTATCCTGGGCTTCTAAAGCAAGATTTTTATCAGAAATAGCTACAGCTATACGAATAAATGGATCGGCACTTTGGGCAAAATCAGCTGGTGTTTTACCCAACCATGCGGTACGGCCTTCGGTGCTGGTTAAGCTACTTTGTGGATAAAGCGCGGTCAGTTTTTCTGCAACTTGTGCTTGTGTCATGCCCGCAGTTAAGCCTAAAGCTGCATCCAGTTCGGCTACACGCACAGCATCAGGCTGAGCTAAATACTCAGCAAGCTGTTCTGACCAAATGGCGATATCCATAGTCGGGTGGAAGCTTTTTTCCATCCGCGCTAAACGGCCTTCAATCATTTTTAAGTCACGTTGCTGAAAACCCATGTCGCGCTCTGCATCAGGTTTCTGGTTTTCCTGTGCTAAACGATACAGCAGCATAGCAGCTTGTAATAAATCGCTACGTTTGGCCGCTTCAAAGTAATAGGTTTGCTGGCTAAAAGCCTGTTCGGCGTCTATCACCTGCTTTAACGCATCAATACTTTGCTGATAAGGCTTTCGGCTTTCATCCGCTTTAATCCAATCCAGCAGAGCTTGTTCTTGCTGCGCTTTAATAGCGTGAATATCTGTTACTTTAAAACCGTCCAATAAACCCTGCAGCTTTTTCATGCGGTTATTGTGGCCTTTGACTGTGGAAGCGTATTTCACTTTTAAATCAGCGTCGGCCGCACCTAAGCTGTCGATGGTATTGATCATTTGCTGATAAGTTTTAACCATAGCCGGATATTGCCAGTCGGCAGCAAAAGAGATTTCATCAGCTAAACGGTAACGGCTGGTCTGACCCGGGTAACCTGCTAATAAAATGCCATCGCCCTGACGTACACCATTGGCATTTACTTTTAAGAAGTTTTTGCTTTGGTACGGCACGTTATCTACTGAATAAGGCGCTGGTTTGCCGTCTTTGCCGACATAACCACGGATAAAGGTGTAATCGCCCGTGTGGCGTGGGTATTCGAAGTTATCTATATCACCGCCGTAATTGCCTACAGATTCTGACGGTGCATACACCAAACGCACATCCTGCAGCATCAGTTGTTTGATCTGGAAATACTCCATACCGTGGTGAAAACTCACCACAGAACAGCGGTAGTTTGCATCGCTTTCACAGTCTTTGATAAGCATCTTGCGATTGGCTTCAATCGCTTCATAACGCTCTTTGCCTGATAAACCAGCTGCCAACGCACCGGTAATTTGTGCTGTTACGTCTGTCACAGCTTCAGTGATATACAAGCGTTCCTGCGGCCCTGCTGGCAGCTCCTCAGCCATAGTTTTGGCTAAAAATCCTTTATCAATCAGGTTATTGTCTTTGGTCGAATTATTCTGAATAGCGTTGTAAGCACAGTGATGGTTAGTCACCACCAGGCCTTTTGGCGATACAAAAGAGGCTGAGCAATAGCCCATACTTACAATAGCGTTCATAGGGTACTGACTTAAATCAGCCAGTTGTTTACCCGGAATATCAATGCCTTTGGCGGTTAATTCATTTTGTAATTCAGCCAGTTGATGCGGCTGCCATTGGCCTTCATCGGCCACAGTGGCGAAGCTGAGGCTAAGCGCCAGCGTGCTGAGCAGGTAGATAGATTTCATAGGATCCCTTGGTTGTCGTTTTTATAATGCAAAAGTTCGGCACAAATTATCCATGTTAAGCGCCCTGGTGCAACCTCGATTAGTTCAGTGTGGGAAATTTAAGGCCAATGGCAGATTCTTTTGTCAGATGGATTGAGCAAAAAGTGCTCTCGTGCTAACAATAACGACATAAAAACAACAAGATGGATTTCAGTCGTTATGCAACCATGGAATGAACGTTTCCCCCGTTTGGCGCAGCTACATTTTGCTCAATGGTGTTATTTGTTGGCTAGCCTGTTGGCTGCTGTGTTTTTACTTTTGGGGGCGGATAACCAAGTACTGGCCAAAATTGGCGCTGTATTGCTGCTGCTCGCCACAGCCAAAGAGATGTGGCAACGTTTTACTATTTGGTGGCATAGCCTGCTGGGCAAAGCCTGTATTTTGATTTTTTACGCCATAGTGCTGAATTTCTCTTTTGCCTATGCCGAATCCATTGTCAACGGTGTGATAGGTATAAGGCCCAATGTAGTGCCTTACAGTGTGAACTTAGCGGCTTTATTGCTGGCTCCGGCCTGGACTTTAATAGGTAGCATGTTGACTCTGCAGTTTTATTCTATGTTACATCTGCTGAAAATCATGCTGCTGCTGATGCTGCGGCCCTTTGGCGTGCAATCCAAACATCTGCTGGATGACGAAGTGTTTCCGGTCTGGACTTTAATGGCCCGCATTATTTACCTGCCTGTTGTCACTGTGATTTTAACATTCACCTTAGCGAGTTACTTCAGCGGTCATCCTGAGCAGTTTTTAAATTGGGAAGAAACCACAGCACAAAGTCAGACGTTAGCCAAGCAAGAGTTGGAAAAACTTAAACAACAAAACGGGGCTTCAGTTGAAGAGTCAAAGCAAGGTCCACAAACTAAAGTGCCTGAATTTCAAATATTTATTGACGAGAGTGGTTTCAAATTCCCCACTATGCTGTGGCTAAATAAACTGGTGGCTTCCTTTAACTACCATATCGAAAGTATGGGGGCTTCGAGCTGCAAACTAACTCCACCTGAACATCTGGTGCATATTAACGACTACGAAGTTCTGGTCATCACACCTGATGCCACTCAGCCGCTGGGGTACAGCTACAAAGTTCGGGTCTGTGATTCACCGGCTTTTCCAGCTGGCGTGACAGGCCGGGCTTTATCAGCACAACAGCAACAGGAAAAGTAACGCAGCAGAAAAAACCTTCATCTTTGTAACTGGTTATCAGCCATTGGCTTGAGTGTTTATTTCCCTTTAAAAAACGAAAGGCCAGAAAACTGGCCTTTCGTTATGACACCTTAAGGCTGTAGTTCAAAAGCACCAATATCAGCTTCGGCAATGTTATCAGCATTGCCATCAACAGGCCTTAGCCTGCCGTTCAGATCCGTTGTAACACCGGAGGCTAAAGCTGCATCTATTGCCGCTGAACCAGGCTGAAGCACTCCTGCATCAGTGGCACTGTTTTCAGCGAAAATAGCCCCGGTTTCTGTAATAAATTCACTCACAGGTAATTCGGTGATCCCGTCATACAAATTATTCTGCAGCTGATTATTCACCAAACCTGCAGAGGCTAGAGCGTATAAGGTAAAAGGTCTTGGTACATTTCGGATTAAATTATTACGGACCACAATACCTGCCCCTAAAGTAGGCTGGCTGAATTGATCAACGGTCAGCAGGTTCAGTAAGCCAAGTGTTGTATTGTGTTCAAAGGTCACTGCAACCCCAGGTTCTGCGTACACAAAACGACAATACTCTGGTGTGGTATAGAGGTTATTTCTGAACACTGCATCATAAGCCACGCCATCTGTTGGACCTCTCAAATAGAAGGTAGAACAACTCATATAGCTGTTGAAACTGCCAACCTGGAAAATAAGCTCCACGTCAGCACTTTTGTGCTCCAGACGGTTTTGTTCAAACACCAGAGGCCCGTACGCAAACAACTCATTTCGTGCCATCTTCAGTTGAAGGTTACCCAATTGATTGTCACGTAACACAGCACCATTTTCTGCAACTGTGATCAGATGGTTGCTCAAAGAAACACCTTCGATAGAGCTTCCCGAACCAAGCTTCAGAGTGGCAGTGGTTTGAATTGTTGTTTTGTCCAGATCGGCAATAAAAAGCCCCATTTCTTTTGGCTGGTAAAAATGTGCTTTTTGCGCCACACCCCGCAAAGTAACAGGCCGCTGTGACAGATCCAGTTTTCCTATATAGATCCCATCCGGTACGGTAATCACAGCCTGATCAGCTGCCGTATCAATTTGCTGCTGTAGAGCTTCTGTTGAACGCCCTGTCACAACAGGAATAGAGTACTGAACAAGAGGTTCGGTGCTGAGTGCTGGATTAACCAGAACCCCGAATCGCAACATCGCAGCGCCTTCCTGCTCAGCTTTTAGTCTGATACGAAAGCGGTTCGACGATTGGGTTGTTAATATCCTCTCACAGGCCAAAAAGTCTTGTTTTTCTTCAGAAAAACAAGACAACGAAACCAGAGAAACCTGCTGTGGAATATCCAGTTTCAGCTCTCCTTCAGGCGGGTTATTGTGGGGGTTAAAATCAATGGATAAATCGTACTCTCTCTCTTCCCCAAGCACAGCAATCATATCCTGACTTAAAGGTTGCTCAGGTTTTGGTAAGTAGCTGACGTTTGAGTGATCTTTCATTGAAGGAGACATCTGGATCTGTAAGCGCTGGATTTCCGTATTGAGTATGTTGTTATCCGGATTTGTATCCACCATTGTTGAACTGACCTTTAATATCAATGTGGTATTAATTTCCTCAAGAACATGTCCGGTAGTTTCGAATTGAATGGCCGCCCAGCCGCGATCAAGGCGACGGTTTGCCGGAAGCTCACATCTGAAACTCTGACCTGACTCAATATCACAATAATTAAAAATCTTATGCTTCTTAAATTTCAGTGGAGCAGCAATTTCACCTTCCAACACTATAGTTCCAGGCTCCTGAGGGTATGTCCAATTCAGGTTAATCTGAGAACTCATATTTTCTTCGTATCTGAAACGTTGGTTCAGCACCACAAGGGTTAAGTCTGTCATCAATGGCTGAACAGCGCTGTTTTTTGGCGAGCCAAGGTTCAGGAATTCTTCAAGATTAGTAAAACCGTCCATATCGCTATCAGCACTGGCATCGGCCGGATTAGCTGGCGAAAACCCCATGGCAAGTTCATAGCCATTCAGCATGCCATCTTTGTCGTCATCGCCCCAATCTGTGATCATTTGCGCCGTAATACTATTTGCCGGTAATCTCAGAACCAAAGTATCAGTGCTATTGGCCAAACGAAGAGTCAGACGATGCTGGCTAACAGCCTTCGCAGCGGAAGTATCGGCCTGACCACTCCATTCCATGGCATTCACGCCTTGCAGAGTCAAAAATCCTTTATCCAGAGGTGTCCATCTCCTGAATGTGAAATTTTCTGTCGTGTTGATGTTCACCTGACCATAGTCAGACAGATAGACTTTGCCGTTGACGGATAACCCAGGGTTCTCATCACATGAAGAGGAGTTGCTTCCTCTAATACTGACACTGAGGTTATTTAACCAAACCTGCTGTTGGTTCTGGCTTAATAAAAGATTAAATCTGGAATTCGATATCAAGTTACATTGAGTGCTGGCGTATAGATCTTCCTGAAACAGAGTTCCACGCACTTTGTAGGTTTCGGTGTCGTTCTGCAAGCTCACATCTTTAAACACAAAAGTGGCAGCTTCAATTTGATTGGAGCTGTTGTAGCGATCGATCAGTACAGCAAGTTCACCGTTGATGGTAACGCCTTCATCCCGGCAATTACTTAACACCATAACTTTTTGTTTAGCGTCATTGGTATCTTTAATGGTGAAACTTCCGCCTTCTTGACAGGCGAAACTCTCCGAAAAGGTAAACTCTCCGAGTAACTCAGGCGCAGCAATAAGCAACGCATCCAGAAACTGCCCAATGTTGCCAGAGGTCAGTGTGGCATCCGTTTTAATACCTGTATAACTTGCAGATATATCACGATAAATAGCCAGAGGGTCCTTGCCACCTCCTCCATTGCCATCACCACCACCGGCACCGCCCCCACAGGCCGATACTAAGAACAATGGGGTTAATAACATGAGCTTCCAGCCGACTTTATACATACAACTCCCTTACAACTTAGGCACTAAACATTGTTGTGGTTTAGTGCCTTATAAATGATGACCCCAGAGATAGAAAACAAATCAGTCGTTTTGCGCCTGACGGATTTGTTTATTTAACAGTGGTGTTAAGGCAAACATAAAGACACCACAACCTACGCCAACCCAACCAAGAATAGCGAACACATCGGCATAAATAGCCAAGGCAGTGCCTGTGTCTGTGCCTGCTGGCATAGAAGCTAAAGTACCAAAACGGCCTGCTAACATTTCACCAAAAGCAGAAGCTAAAAACCAGACGCCCATCATTAAGCTAACCACACGGCTGACGGACAAGGTAGTGACGGCTGATAAACCTATAGGGGATAACACCATCTCACCAATTTCCAGCACCAGATAGGCCAGAATAAACCACCAGAAACCGGCTAAACCATTGGCTTCAGGGTTAAGTGCTGCGTATTGCAATACAAAGTGCGCAAGGCCTGCGAATAACAAACCAAAACCAAATTTGGCAGGGGCAGAAGGGTTCCAGCCTTTTTTATCCAGCACAGGCCAGAGCCAGGCAAAAGGAATAGCCAAAGCAAAAATAAATAAAGCGCCCACAGAGGTTAATTGCGAAGCGTTAGGAGTAAAGTCGCTGACCAGCAAGTTAAAGGTGTAGCTGTTCATCACACGGTCTGAAAATGCCAGCCAGGTACCGTAGGTTTGTTCGTACAAGCCCCAGAACACAGCGGAGATACCAATCAGTACCATCAGCACTATCATATTGGCGCGTTCAACTTTGCTGCATTCAACAAAAATAAACTTAAACCACCAGATTAATAGGGCGATGGTCATCAGAATAGCGACCACTTCAGTGGCCGTAATTTCAGTGCCTTCAGCCAGACCTAAAATGGCCGCCAAAGCGCCAAAGTCAAAACGGGTTTGCAGAATTTGTTGAACCACAATAACACCAACCAAAGCGCCGATATAAATCAGCGTTTCGCGGCGAATACCAAAACGTTTTTCTTCCAAAAGCTCTGGACGACCAGGTTCAGCCTGACCTTGTAAATGTTTGGTTTGGGTAACAAACACCAATAAACCTAAAATTAAACCAATACCAGCAGAGCCAAAGCCATATTCCCAGCCATATTCAATACCGACCCAGCCGACAAACAAGCTGGAGATAAAGGCGCCCATATTGATGCCCATATAAAACACGGTAAAAGCAGAGTCGCGGCGTGGGTCGTTATCTTCGTATAAGCGCCCTACTATGGTAGAAATATTGGGCTTTAAAAAACCTACACCTACAGCCACCAGTGCCAGCGACAAATACATAATTTGCACTGCAACATTGTCAAACCCCATCTCTGGTGTAGCGGCGTGGCCACGATAAGCCATCCCCAACATACCTACAGCCATTAAAGCGCCACCAAAGGTGACAGCTTTTCGCATACCAAGGTATTTATCCGCCAGCAAACCACCGACCACTGGCAAGGCATAAGCCAGGCCAGCGTAAGTACCGAGCAGGATATAACCGTCATTATCAGAAAATAAATGGTGTTTGGTCAGGTATAAAAACAACAGGGCTTTTAAGCCGTAGAAAGCAAAACGTTCCCACATTTCTGTGAAAAAGCAGACATAAAGGCCAACAGGATGGCCCAACAGCTGTCGCTGTACAGGAAGAGTTGTAGTAGTCATAAGGGATCCGCGGATTCTGTAGTTATTA
>JAHIWM010000160.1 GCA_018815765.1 Gammaproteobacteria bacterium
AAGTCATGACGGCGCTGTGCATCTGCTGCCTGCTTTGCCACAAGAATGGCCCAGTGGGGCAGTAACAGGCCTGATGATGCGTGGCGGTTTTGTATTGGATATGAGCTGGCAAAACGGGCAAGTTTGCACATTAAAAATACACTCGCGCTTAGGGGGTAATTTACGCCTGCGCAGCCATTCGCCATTGCCTGAAGTGACGGCGTTTAAGGTTCACAAAGTAAGTGACAGCTCTGAAAACCCCAACCCCTTCTATCGTCAAGCACAGATTAAAACGCCACTTAAGCACACAAGTAAAACCCTGCCACAACTCTCTTTGGCCAATAGCTATTTGCTGGATGTGCCAACAGAGGCTGGGGGGGATTATGTGTGGCACTGCAACCTGTAGGAAACTCGCAGCAGGCTATATTCACGTTATAGCCTGCACAACACTGAGTAAATGCAACTGTGCTTGTTGTCTAAAGTAAAAATTCCTTTTAAATTTTAACAATAAGCCTGCTTTTACTCGTGCGCCTTGCCTGTTAAATCTGTAACTCTTAACAGGTTTTTTTGAATACTTTTAACGAGTTCTTCATTTTTAGCTGCGGTTGCTAATTTTAATGCCCGCTGATACGCGAGACTTGCCGCTTTTAAGTCTTTGCTTTTCTCCAAAGCTTCGCCATAACTATCCCAAATGTTAGCGGAGTCAGGGAATTGCTCTGAACAAAACTTAAAAGTACTCAGAGCTAAGTCAGGCTTGTTTGTACTTAACAGGAAGTAACCAATAGAGTTCATGTCTTTTTCATTTACATCGTAACTATCAGTTTTTTTGCTGATAGCTAAATACGCCGATTTCGCCTCTTCAAAGCCCTTAGTGACCAGCTTGTCATAAAAAACAATATGAGCATCTTTCTTCGGATACACAGGGGTTTCACCGTCCAAAATAGCCATCAGAGTAAAACGAATATCGTTGTACTGCAGCTCTAGCCCGTTATTTGCGGTAAAAGCTATAGCTCTGTTTTTGTTAGGAAAGCGATAGAGCATGGATTGGTAGCCACCAAAGCCGCCATGGTGATGGATGCCGGATAGCTGATTATTTTCGTACACTCCAATGCCAAAATCGGCGTTTAATCTGCAATCATTACCCCAGCATTTAAAGGATTTCAGCGCCTGCTGTAAGGTCGCTTCTTTTACCAGGCTATGGGTAAACAAAGCCCTATCCCACTTAAGCAAATCAGCTGCATTCGAATAAATATTGCCTGCTCCCAAAGTGTAGTCTTTTGGTATGTTTTCACTGCCAAACTCATAGGCCTTTGCCAGCTGAACAGCATTGTCAGGCTGAGATCCCAACACATAACTGGACGTCATATTCAGCGGCATGAAAATTCGTTTTTTTACAAAATCACCAAAGGATTGTTTGGATACTTTTTCAACAATCATTGCCAGTAGCTGATAGACATAACTACCGTACAGTGTTTCAGCTCCTGGAGAGAATTTTAACTGAGCGACTTTCTGTAACTCAGTGATCAGTTGATCATTTTGTAGACCTTCTTTATAGCCTGCATCGGGCAGACCAGAGGAGTGACTGAGCAAATGGGCAATCTCAATTTTATCGGCCCAGTCAGGCAGCTGCGGGAAATAAAGCGACAGAGGATCTTTTAAGGTCAGCTTATTTTCGTCTAGTAATAACAGCACTGACATCGCAGTAAATTCTTTTGAAATCGATCCAATATTAAAAACACTGTCGCCGGAGAGCCGGGCCGCTTTATCAAAATTTGTGTAGCCTACAGAGTTGCTGTAAATCAGCTCGCCATTTTCAATAATCGCTACAGAACCATTAAATATATTTTGCTGTTGCATCTGCTGTATAAAGGCATCCAGATTTTTTGCCACATCAGATTCATTTGCCAGGCTCAGAAAAGGCAGAAGGATCAGCGGCACCACTTTTAAAATTTTATTCACCATCAGTTCCCTTTCATGTGAAGGCGTTATTTGGCTTGCGGGACAGAAGATGGCTGTATAGTCTTGTGATCAACCTTCACTTTATTTACCAGCTTAATCAATTCACTAACCACAAGTTCTGGTTCATCGTCCTGAACAAAATGGCTACTTTTTTCGGTAACAATGGCTTTCCCCTGAGGAAACCGGGTCACCCACTCACTTTGATACTGTCCCCACAGTTTGCGGCCTTCGGCACTATCGAATGCACTGGTGGGTTGCTTAGGCACTTTAACCCCGGCAATTAATGTGACCGGTATATCACCAATTTCTGCAACACCTTTAGCCGTCGATTTATCCCACATCATATCCAGAAAGCACCATTTGCCTTTGCCTGCGGCATAATCACTTTTCTTTATAGTTTCAATTTCCTGTTGGCCACCATCCGGATTTAACTTCAGAACTATATCTATATCGCGGGGGTTTTCCGGATCAACCATTAGCATCGCAGCAACCTGTCCTTTGTGAGTCGCAGCAAAATTACGGGCTGTGGCTGCGCCGAGCGAGTGAGCAACATAGATAACTGGTGTTTTAATATTCAGAGCAAACAGGATTTGTTCGACTTCATGAACGTAGTCTGCTGCGTTACGTTGTCCAACACAAGGCCCGGAATTTCCTTCGCCTAAGCGGGAAAATCTTATTGCAGTAATGTCCGCTGGCAATCTATTCCATATCGGATCCCATCCGGCCATTCCGGATAAGGCACCAGCATCAAAGAGTACAACTGTATCGCCGCCCTCTTTGATTTGATATTCAATGGAACCACCCTCTGTCTTTAAGGTAGGAGATGCAACAACCTGAAGGCTAAGCAACATGAAGAAAACAGCGCAGATTATTTTTAACACAATATATCCTTATAAATTGCTAAGCCACTCAAACGAGATATTGGCTCTCTGTCACGTCTTTGCCACCATATCTGACACCTCAAGCAAACTTGAATCACAAAACGCCGCCTTGGCTGCAGGTTGCGAATATCGCAGCTTGTTAAATCTTTACAACGCCAAATGCAACAAAGGATAAGCTTTACCCTGACCATCAACAGCTGAGCGGCCTACGACCGAAAAACCAATATGCAGGTAAAAACCTTTGGCTTGCTCATTCTGTTCATTCACATCAACTTTGGTTGCGCCTTGCTCTTTGATGGCATAAGCCGCTAATAATGACCCAACCCCTTTGCCACGCGCATCAGGAGAGATAAACAGCATTTCAATAGCACCGTCATGCACGCCGCAGAATCCCACCATTTCACCTGTGCTGTTTTTAGCACATCTTAGGTCAACGGCATCAAAATACTGCTCCAGAATAAGCGGTTTTAATTCCTGCAGATCCTCTTCCTTTAAAAAATCATGGGTGGCTCTGACCGATGCTTCCCAAATTTCCAACAGCTTGAGGTAATCTGATTTTTCTACATTTTCTATATTCATTACATAACCCGATTTAACGTCCAATACACAGGTGAAAAACTTATTGCTGTAAAAGTACCTGCTTGTTATGTGCAATCCAACTAAATAAATGGCCCATATAATTTCGATGTTCCATCAAAGTCGTTGTAAACACGAATATAACTTTCTTTTCCGTCACGGCCTTTGTACAACATAAAGGAAAGTCCATCCATCATAAGCTCGGTTTTTATCAAACAGTGAGACGATACATTTACAGAATTTTCCATGAATTTTTCTTCAACTACTTTTTCAGCGGATAAGCGATTTTCTACATGCTGCTTTCTTACAAATCTAACGTCTTCTTCAGCGCATGTTGTCACGTCGGATCCATGCGTTTCGAATGCTAAAGCTACCAAGATAAAACTTATGGTTTTAATCATCACCAAGCGCATAAGCACGAGCCTGTAATATTAGCTCTTGAGAGCCAGGGTTTATCAGGCATAGTGCGCCCCCACTATAAATAATGGCAGCCAAACTGCTACAGATACAACCATCACACCCGTTATGGCAAAAAGTGCCGTACTGCTCGCCGCATGCGAAAAATACACTGGAGGGCTGGTTGCTATATGTTTGTGCAAGTTGTTTGAAATGGCGCGAAATGTGGCCTTGATGTCATCTACATGCATTTTAAGCCAGGTTAAAAATGGGTTTATCAGTATCAGCAGACAAGTAAAGGCCACTTCCAAACCCACGATCTCAATAAACAGCAGTAAATAACCTGCAAAGGGCGCTGCCACTAAAATAGCGAGAAACATCAAAGTTCTTTTCAGCCAAAGGTGACGATTCAGAAAATCCATATGTTGTCCTTAACATTTAAAACCCGCCTCGAACGCGGGTATCTCTTGGGCCACAAGCTCAGTACCAAAGCTTATTATCGCCTTTAAGGTTGCAGTAGCTGTTTAACCCAGCCATCGCTATTACACTCAAATAACTCACGCAGGTGTAATCGGCTTTCCCGGAAAGTTAGAAATTCAATTGAAACAGGCTTAATACAGTAACCACCCCAGTTATCTGGCCTTGGGACAGCTTGGCCCGCAAGTTTTACTGCGGTTTCCTGAAGCCTTTTTGCTAACTCATCCTCAGAATCTAATGCTTCACTTTGCTCAAAAGCCGTGGTCGTTAATTGGGCACTCCGGCTTCGGCTTTGCCAAAAACTATCTGCTTCACCAGCAGTTATAGCTTGTGCTGTGCCCACAACACGGATCTGGTAGCCCAGATGATCCCACCAGATAGTCATTGATGCTTTCGCATTTCGGGCTATATGTTTGCCTTTGGCAGAATCAAGATATGTGCAGAAAACAAAACCATCTTCACTCACCGACTTTAAATCGACAAACCTTCCGCTCGGAAAACCATGCTCATCAATGGTTGAAACGCACACCGCACTTTTTTGCTGCAACGGGCTATCGGCCAACGCTTCCTGCCACCAACTCTCAAATTTACTGATTGGGTTGTCCATAAAGCCTATTCTCATTCAGGTTTCACTATGAAGTGTAAAAGACATCTTTAGCCAAGCTAAAATGTGCAACCCAGTGACAACACCAGGCTTTGCTTGTCTTTTACTTAACTTGTTCTATCGCTGTTCACAGCTGACCTGATGGTCATTTTCTATAGTAATAACAACACGCTTATTGAATTCGTTATCAGTAACGTACCCGCAACTGCCCAGAGTTTCAACAGCATCGGTAAATTTGATTGTATAGCGGTACACACCGTCTAGTGGCTGTGTCAACGAATAATGAAGTGCATTACTTGAGCCGCTGGCAATAGAACCAAAATCTAAATGGCTACTAGGCAAATCAATTTCAGCCTGAGCGACTCCGGATCCGGAACTGTTTACAATGCTGATACTGGGTAAAACATAAAAACTTGAGTAATAAATAACGACCAATAAAGTGACCACTGAAAATACGATTTTATACAGAAGTTTCATTTTGCTCCCACAGGCAACGTAAGGCTTGAGTAATCATTAGGCTTTAAGCAGCAACGTTTTTCCGCCCGGAACAAATTTGAGCGGCTTTTTATCTGATTTACAGGAGGCGAATATGTTTAGCTACCTTGTTTTGCAGCAGCCGCACCAGGGCAGGATCCATACGCTCGTAGTTATCCGGAATATCCAGACAAACAAGCTTCTTGCCCTTCAGCAGATCTTTGAATTTCTTCGCAACCTTATTCTTGTGAGACTGCTCCATTACAAACACTATGTCCGCCCATTCAATAAGATCGCCACTGACGACAGTTTCTGCATCTTCATTTGTACCAGCACCAATAGCATTAATTTCCTCATACCTTGAGAAAACCTCTTCACCGGTAGGGCTGCGGAGCCGATTTTCACTACATACAAAAAGTAAATTCATAATCCCTTATGGCACTATCACCCGCGCAAGTGAATTTGTAAGCCTCACAGATACAGTATGCGACGACCGGCGCAGATTGTTATATCGCATTGCTTTCAACCTGCTGTAGCACTGTCTTTATCTGTAAAAACTGATTAATTTTGTACTGAATGTAGATCACGTGAAAAAAGGAGCTTAGAACTGGATTAAGCCAATACTTGCTGCCTTTTTCTACACCGCTGATTAAATTAATTCTATTTCTGACTTTTATTATCCACGTAACATGAAAAATCGCTGAAACAAGATGCATCAACTTTGATAACAAAAGCAATTCCTGACTTCCGTTTGTGACAAAAAAGATGATAAGGCCTAAAAGAGAAATTAGATGCACTGAAATAGCACTGATGACAAACCAAGGCGAAATAGGTTTTTCTACGTTCCCTTTAAGCTGTTTTGTCAGTGTAAAAAGTCGATAAATGACGTAAAGCCCAAAAGTGAAGACACAAAAAGCAATGGTCTTTGCGACTGATTTAACTTCAAAAATATCATCCATATGTCTCATTTTCATTCCCTGATTGAATGTCATATCCAGCAATGCCGAAGGCCCCCACCTATTTTGGGTTAGACGCCACCCTATTTAGTGTGCCGCTGCAACGCCATCTCGTCTGGAGTCAGAGCCTGCCACATAACCTTTGTCTAATTTCATCACCGCCTGGCCACCACCAAATATCAGGCCTCTGCTATTGCCAAGAAACACGCT
>JAHIWM010000161.1 GCA_018815765.1 Gammaproteobacteria bacterium
ACTGCGATTTCCGTCGAGGTACTGGTTTCCGGTTCCAGATCAGGATTACCAAACTGTGGCGACGTACCCTGGCCACCAAAGCCTACGACACCATCATATAGCTGAGTCGTTTTTGGTGTTTTATAGCCGGTACTGACACCACCTTTAATTGTCCATTGTTCTGTCAGAGTGTAAACACCATACAAACGTGGACTGATCTCGCTGCCAAACACTTCGTGGTCATCACGACGAACGCCAGCTGTGATAGCAAAGGCTTGTGTTGCATCCCAGGTATCTTCAGCAAATACAGACCACATATTGTGTTCCTGCACGCCGCCTGGAGTGCCGCTTTCCATACCAAAGACACCGTCTTCCAGCTCACCACGGATCACTTGCGTACCAAACACTGCTTTGTGCTGACCGGCCATTTCAAACGGCATATCCATTTTTGCATCAAAGGTATATTGGTTACTGGCCATTTTACGTTTGGCTCGTGGTAAGAAAGTGTCTTGAGCCAGTTCTTTACGATCTTCCAGCGTCATACCGGCATAAGCGCCAGTACCATCGATCATGGTTAATAACTGCGCACGTTCAGCTAAAGTGAAAGGTAAAGTACGGCCATGGTTTTGGGTATCGACATAAGATAAAGACACAAAACTATTGCCTAAATCCCACTTGCCTTCGTGACTTAATGACCAGGTATCGCGGCTGAACTCCTGAGTAGGGCTATAACCTACTTGCGGGTTTGCACGACGGGTCCAGGTACCGCCATTGGTAGTACAGGCATTGGCATTATTACCTGTAGCCCCTCTGCAGAAACTGCCAGCGGCCCAGATACTATCGATGTTATCTACTGTGCCTACAGGGTATTCACGGCTGCCATCGTCATTAATAACAGGGCTGTTATCGTATTCCTGAGTCGAGGTATCAACATCAAACCAGATACTTTGATTGTCAGTTGGAGTCCAGCTCAAACGTGCGCCTAATACAGAGCTGTCGTTATCTACAGTTTTACCACCGGCACCAAAACCCAACGAACGATTACGCACTTCACCGTTTGGATACACCACATCGGCATAAGAAGGTGTGGATGCCATACGGTTGTATTCACTGCCACGGATGGACATGCCAAGCACGCCTGGGATCAAAGGGCCCATCACGTTGAAGTCAGTGGTAATTTCTTCACCAAAGCTGTCATCGGTTTGCGCTGTGCGGCTATGGCTGACTGAACCCACCCATTCGTTAGACACTTTTTTGGTAATGATGTTGATTACACCACCTAAAGCATCAGCACCATACAAAGTAGAAGCAGGGCCACGGATCACTTCAATCCGCTCAACTGTATTCAGAGGCGGCATATGACCAAACTGGTTGCCACCAAAGTTATTCGGATAAATATCGCCATGGTTGTTCTGACGTTTACCGTCAACCAGGATCAGCGTGTAATCCGAGCCCATACCCCGCATACTGATAGTACCCTGACCTGTTTTATCACGGGTTTCACCAATATCCACACCCTCCAGATCACGTACCGCATCGAGCAAGGTAGTGTATGGGCGGCTGCTTAATTCTTCTGAGGTCACAATAGAAATACTGGCAGGAGCGTCCACTAATTTCTGTTCAAAACCTGAAGCTGTAACGACTATGCGTTCTATTGGCTCAGCTTTGTCGGCAGCAGCATCTTCTGCCTGAACTGTAGCGATCAGACCTAAAGCAAGCTGGGTGGCTAACACCAGTTTGGCTGGACGGGATTTGAACATAAACACTCCTGCTGTCCGGGTTTGTCATCCGTGCCTGGATAAATTCAAACCCGCTCTGTAAAGTTAAGTAAAGTTAATATTTCTAATGGACGACAATGATAGTGATTATCATTAAAAGATCAATAGCAACTGCGAACTATTTGCAATTGCAACTGTCAGGGCGAATAAGACAAATAACTCTGACTACTACATCAGCTAAATCAGCCAGTTGTGAAAACCTTGCAAATAAGAACAATTCTCAGTAGCATGGCAGCTGATTTTTAGGGGGTACTGTGAAGAGTTCAGCTTTAGCTCGTTGGATGCGTTGGTTACATACCTACAGCGCTATGTTGGTGTTGTTGCTGTTGTTATTTTTTGCCATCACGGGCATCACCTTAAACCACCCTGAACTCAGCAGTAGTCTGGGGAAAACCAGCCAGCAACTGCAACTGGAACTGCCGGAGCAATTGCCGGATTTATTGAACCTGCCTGACGATCAGCAACAAGCCGCTCTGGTTTTGTATGTCGACTGGTTAAAGCAGGACCATCAGTTACAGGGTGGTTATAACCTGAATTTTTCGCCTGAAGACGAACTGCTGGAAATCGATTTTAAACGCCCCGCTGGTTACGCCGCTGTGGTGATTGATTTAGCAGAGCGCACCGTAGAATTAGATGCTGAATTTGGTGGTTATCTGGCCTTAGCCAACGACTTACATAAAGGCCGTTACGCTGGCAGCAGCTGGAAATGGCTGATCGATATTACCGCCGTATTTTGTGTGTTATTTGCCTTGTCGGGCTTTTATTTATTGTGGCGCCAGCCGAACAGAAGAGATTTTGGTAATGCCACTGCAGTCGCTGGAGTGGTGCTGGCTTTATTAGCTTATATAGCGTCGTTTCACTAATTTAGAGTCGTTTCACTTATTTATAGTCGTTTCACTAAGAGGGAATTGTATGTACAAGTATTTAGTCGCTGCATTGCTGTTTTGTTGCGGCTCTGCCATGGCGCAACAGCAACTGGAAATTCAGGTCGAACTGCCAAAAATTGATACCGGCACTTATCACAGACCTTATGTGGCGGTATGGATTGAAAACGAGCAACAACAACCAGTTCGTTTAGTCGAAGCCTGGTTGGAAAAACCTGACTGGATTAAAGACTTACGCCGCTTCTGGCGCAAACTCGGCCGCAGTGAACCGCAATTAGTGGATGCAAAAACAGGCGCCACCAAAGGACCTGGCAGCTACAAAGTGCGCTGGGATGGCAAAGACAATCAAGGTAAAGCAGTAGCTGCAGGTAATTATGTGCTTTTTGTTGAAGCAGCACGTGAACAAGGCGGCCGTAATCTGGCGAAACAAGCATTCACATGGGACGGCAGTGCCGTTCAGATAGAAATAAAGGCCAGCAAAGAGCTGGGCAAAATTCAACTTACTTCTGTACAGGGAAAATAGTCCAATGAAAAAATCTATTCTGGCTTCATTATTGGTTGCAACAGCGATCAGCGCTCCGGCTTTGGCTCATACCTTATGGGTAGTACCAAGTCACTTTGTATTGTCTAAAACAGGCAGCTGGGTATCGGCTGATGTCAGCGCCGCCAACATGACCTTTGTTGCTGACAAAGGTATTCCGGTAGATAACGTGTCTTTGTATACACCAGACGGTAAAAAGCAGGCCATTGAACATAAATACCAGGGCAAACGTAAATCTCAGGTCGACGCACAGTTAAATGCTGAAGGCACGTACAAACTGGAATTAGGCGGTCCTGTGCGTTTTGGCACTATGTACAAAGTAGGTGATGAGCGGAAGCGTCTGATGGCGGATAAAAAGACCCGCGCTAAAGAATTACCAGCCAATGCAACAGATGTAGTGACCAGCCAAAGCCGCAGTCGTTCAGTCGCTTTTATCACAGTCAACAAACCAACTTCAGAAGTGCTGGCACTGAAAAACGAAGGTTTAGAGTTCAAAAGCTCAGTGCATCCAGCTGACATAGTAGCGGGCGAACCTGTTACTTTTACCTTTTTAGTCAATGGCAAGGCGCAAGCTGGCGTTGAACTGGAAGTGTCGTACGAAGGTGAACGTTACCGCGATGAAGCTGGCCGTATTCAGCATAAAACTGATGCGACTGGCCAGTTTACTTATACGCCTGTTGAAGCTGGTGTATTCCTGATTGAAGCCTCGTATTCAGCCAAAGCTGAATCTGAGTTAGCCGACCAAATCCGTGAAGGCTTAACTTTAACTTTAGAAGCTGCTTTACCTTAATCCCGAAAAGATACTGATAGCAACACAGCCTGACTTCAGGACTGTGTTGCTATCGAATCTCTGAGCACCAAATAAGGCTCAAACACCAGTTTTAAGCTTCTGATTTTTAACTGATACACCTTACTTAACACCCAATGAGCCGCCATTTCTCCCATATCCTTTACAGGATAATGCACCGTACTCAGCTTCGGATATAAATAGTATGCAAAAGTCGCATCGTCGTAGCCAATAATGGACACTTGCTCAGGAATAGATCGGCCTTGTTGTCTTAGCTGATCTATTGCACCTGAGGCCATCTGATCGTTACTACAAAACACCGCTGTTAAATCAGGATGTTGCTGCAGTAGTTTTCCCATGCCGACGTTACCACTGAGCTCATTAAAATCGCCTTCAACGACCAAATCCTGCTGCACAGGAATACCTGCTTCATTTAAAGCCTGCTGGTACCCGACAAAGCGGTCTTTGGCGTCGATTTTCCACATGGGTCCGGTAATACAGGCAATTTTGCGATGCCCTTGCAGGATCAATTCATAAGTAGCCAGATAACCACCTATTTTATTATTCAGACTAATACAATGATCAGCAATTTCTTCAATGTGACGGTTGAGTAAAATAACAGGCAAAGAACCACGGCATAAATTAATCAGGTACTCATCAGAGACCGCTTCGACATGCAAAATTAATGCATCACAGCGGCGGCTGATTAAAAACTCTATGCTTTCGAGTTCATCTGCTTCGCTGGAGTGACCGGCAGCAATAATAACGTGTTTATGGGCCTGACGAAGCTCGTGTTCTATACCTGCCATCATTGGGCCATAAAAAGGACCAATTAACTCAGAGACCAATACACCTACGCTGTTAGAACGATTCGATGCCAGAGATTGAGCTATAGAATTAGGTCTGTAGCCCAGTTGCTGCATAGCATGTTCCACTGCAGCCCGGGTTTTATCCGTCACTTTGTCACTGTTGTTCATCACTCTGGACACAGTAGCCTGTGACACTCCAGCCAGTTCTGATACTTCTTTGATGGTGACCATAAAGTCTGAGTTTTATCCTTTTACCGGTTCCGGTTTCTGTTCAATTTCAGCAGCTAAAGTTTGCTGAATTTTTTTCATTGCTGCATCATCCAGGCGATAAAATTTCATCAGGTAAGCCACAACAAGTGAAGCTACCGCAGGAATGACAGTAAAAGAAAACAGTATGCCAAACTGACTTTCGGCATCCTGAACCTGCCCAGCCTGATATCCATAAAATGCCAATAACCAACCCGCCATAGCCCCGCCAAAAGCCATACCTAATTTAAGGAAAAACAAATTGGCAGAATAGACTAAACCTGTGATCCTGATGCCGGTTTTACTTTGACCATAATCAACGGTATCAGCCATTTTAGCCCACAGCAAGGGGGTGGCCGTTTGTAGTGCCACACTCCAGAGAAAATAAGCAATAAAAGCCAGTTCCACTTGTGAAGGGCTGATAAAAAAGCTGCCTGCAGCGATGAAAGCACCAATCCATTGCAGGGTGATATAAGCTTTAACTCTGTGGAAACGGCTGGCAACCCATTGTGCCGACGCACAGCCTACTATGTTACCCAACATCCCTGTGGTGACAAAAGCCGTGGTTAAATCTTCACGTTGCAGGTAATAAGTGACGTAATAAATACTCAAGGTACCACGCATGACCAGTAGCATCAGCAGAAAAAACACAACGGCACAAAGAACCCGCCACTGGTCGTTTTTCCACAAGGATTTCAGCTCGGGTTTTAATGCACTAATTTGAGATGGCGGTGGGCTGACACGCTCTTTTGTGCCAAGAAAACACAATAAAAACATTAGCATCCCAAACAAACTCATAACGGCAATAGTCAGCTGATAACCCTTAGCTTTATCGCCCTCTCCGAGCCAATCCACCATAGGGAGAGTCAGAGTCGTGACCAGCAAGCCGCCCAACATAGCCAAAACAAAACGATAAGACTGAATAGAAACTCTCTGGGTTGGATCATCTGTCATAACTCCACCCAAAGCACAGTACGGAATATTGATCGCAGTGTAAGCAATCATCAGTAAAGCGTAAGTAACAAAGGCGTACACCAACTTACCGTCCGCTGACAGGTCTGGGGTGGTAAAAGCCAATACGCTAAAGCCCGCAAAGGGAATCGCCATCCAAATCAGATAAGGTCTGAACTTGCCATATTTGGTTCTGGTACGATCTGCAATAGCGCCCATAATAGGGTCGGTTACTGCATCAATAATACGCACCAGCAAAAACATGGTTCCCACCACAGCAGGTGATAAACCAAAAATATCGGTATAAAAAAATGCGAGAAATAACATCACGGTTTGAAATACTATATTGCTTGCAGTGTCCCCTAATCCGTAAGCAATTTTCTCTTTGACAGAGATCTGCATAAGTATGAATCCTTGTCTTACTATTTTTATAGTTCTGTTGATTGATGTTCAGGCGATCCTGAATTGTATTTATAGTTACCAGCCTAACTTAGTTTTAAAATGAACGCTGTTCAATTCCGTTGTTCCGTGCGATAAAGCGGCCAACGCCGGAAAATATGTTTTTATCCGGCATTCGCACTGACCAAAATTCAGCCAGCGCCAGTCTGGTTTTGAGCCAATGCCTTGCGTCCAGCCAACATCTGCTGCAGCGCTATTGCACTTTGCTTTTTGATCCGCTGCTGGGTCTGATAATCGACATAAACCAGGCCAAATCGTTTTAAATAACCTTCAGCCCATTCAAAGT
>JAHIWM010000162.1 GCA_018815765.1 Gammaproteobacteria bacterium
CACTGATTTGATTAACTGGCAAATCAAATCCACCAGTAAAGCTCAGCAGGGTTTGTATGAATACGATGCGGTATCGCGTTTGCGTGATGGTCAGCTTGGCAGTGAGCGGGTAGCCAACATCAGCAACTACATCAAACCGGGTAAACTCTGGACTGCTTTTACCGCAGAAAAACGCCCTGTGCTGCTGATTGATGAAATCGACAAAGCCGACATCGAGTTTCCAAACGATTTACTGCATGAACTCGATCGTATGTCTTTTGATGTGTACGAAACCGGTGAGCGTATCAGTGCAAAGCAGCGGCCAATAGTGGTGATCACCTCTAACAACGAGAAGGAACTGCCAGACGCGTTTTTACGTCGCTGCTTTTTCCACTACATACGTTTTCCTGACAAAGATACCTTAACTCAAATTGTGTTGGCGCATTTCCCGACTTTACAGGCTGATTTACTGACGGCTGCACTGGAGGTATTTTTTGACTTAAGAGCGGTAGACGCTTTAAAGAAAAAACCATCGACCTCTGAGTTACTTGATTGGTTAAAACTGTTGTTAGCTGAACAAATAGCGCCGTCGGTATTGCAGGATAAACAACATCAAGGCGGTTTAATGCCATTGTATGGTGCCTTATTAAAAAACGAGCAGGATGTGGCTTTGCTGGAAAAACTGGCCTTTATGGCCCGTCGCGCTGGCCGTTGATATGCTGATTTCGTTCTTTTTAACCTTGCGAAAATATGGTCTGAAATCCAGCATTACTGAGCTTTTGGATTTACTTAAGGCGTTGCAGCAGCACCTTATTTTTGCAAGCCTGGATGATTTTTATCTTTTGTCGCGTTTGTGTCTGGTCAAAGATGAAAGCCAGTACGACAAATTTGACCGTGCTTTTGCAGAGTATTTTGAAGGCGTTGAAAGTCTGGATTTAGCCTCACTTATTCCGGATCACTGGTTGCTGCCTGGGCTTATTCGTCAGTTGAGTGAGGAGGATAAAGCCAAACTGGCCTCTTTAGGTGGGCTTGAGCAGTTGCTGGAGCAATTTAAGCAGCGTTTAAAAGAGCAGCAGGAAAAACACGCAGGCGGCAATAAATGGATAGGCACAGGTGGATCGTCACCTTTTGGCGCTTATGGTTTTCATCCTGAAGGTATCAGAGTGGGTCAGCAGGGCAGTGGTCAGCGCCGTGCGGTTAAGGTATGGGATAAGCGGGATTTTAAAGACTTTGATCAAAACGCAGAGCTGAACCACAGAGCTATGCAACTGGCACTGCGGCAATTGCGGCGTTTTGCCCGTACCGGACAAGCCACAGAACTGGACTTAAACGGTACTATTAAAGCCACAGCTCAGCAAGCGGGCTGGCTGGATTTAAAGTTTCAGAGTGAGCGGCACAATGCCGTCAAAGTGCTGATGTTTTTTGATATAGGCGGCTCAATGGATGATTATATTCATGAATGTGAGCAGCTATTTGCTGCCGCCCGCACTGAATTTAAGCATCTGGAGTTCTTTTACTTTCATAACTGCCCGTACGAGCAGGTATGGCGCACTCATCAAAGACGCAGTGCCGATGCGGTATCTATTACTCAGCTGTTGCAGACTTATCACAGTGACTACAAAGTGATATTTGTAGGGGACGCCACCATGGGCCCTTATGAAATCACCTATCCGGGTGGCAGCGTCGAGCATTTTAACTCTGAGTCCGGTGAAGTCTGGTTAAAACGCTTGTTGGCGCATTTTCCGAACGCGGTCTGGCTCAACCCGCAACCACAAGCTTGGTGGAGTCATTATCACTCCATTGAGATACTACAGAAGCTGATGCAAAACCAGATGTATGGCATGACGCTGGACGGTTTAAGCGGTGCCATCCGGCATTTATCAAAGTGGCATTGAAAAGGTCAGACGAACTGATTAAAGTGGTTTATTCATCAGGCATTTACGGAAAATTTAATGCAGCACGAACAGCCGGAACAGCAGGATATCAGAGAAGTAGCGCCTGACACTTTTGTCGACGAGACAGGGCATCAGCTGACCAAAAAAGAAGTTCGGCAAATAGTGACGCCTCATGCCTTTACTGTGGCGGATGAGCTGATAGGTCAGCCTTTAGCCAAACCCCTGCGCCGGGGAATTGCAATGGGCATAGATGGCTTGATTATCAGCGGTTTAGCATCGGCCAGTCTGATTTTTGTGTTACCCACTATGCTGTATTTGTGCTGGAACAGATACAAAACTCAAAAGAAAAATCATCTGCTGCTGATGGTGTTTGCAACCTTAGCTATGCTGGGCACTTTAAGTTGGGCACCACAACTGGTGAAGGAACAGCAGCAGGATACTAGCTCAGCCTCAGATCTGAATTTAACCCCACATGCCGATGCTGAACTTGCCAAAGTGTCGCTAGAGTTGTCCACCAAAGCTTGTGATGATGAGTGTGTGGAAGACAAAATAAAAGAGCTGGCGCTTGAACTGCAAGAGTCTGGTGTGACCACTGAACATCAGCGCGATTTGCTTGATGGGGTGTTGGATATCACTCAACTTAAAGGCGCAGAAAAACGCGCATTATTGGATAAATATGTGGCTGAACCACAAGTGGTTACTGAGCCAGTGACGGCTGCGCCTGTTACAGCGCCGGCCAAGGAAGAGACTTATTCAGTGCTGGATAAGCTAAAAAACTCCGATTACAGCCTGATCAAATGGGTCAAAGGTATACTGGCCGATTTTGGTTTGGGTTTTGGCTGGGCTATGTTGTATTTCACCTTTTATATCAGCTGGAACAATGGCCAGACTATAGGCAAACTACTGACCCGTATTCGGGTAGTGCAATTGGATAATCAGCCATTAACTTTATGGGCTTCGTTTAGCCGGCAGGGGGGTTATGGTGCCGGTATTGCAACAGGCTTGATCGGTTTCGCACAGATACTCTGGGACCCAAACCGTCAGGCGATACAAGACAAGGTTGCAAGTACAGTAGTTCTATATAAGCAGTAACAATCTGGCTGATTTCAGCGAAATTAAGCTAGAATAGCGACCAATTCAGCAACTCATTAAAAGAAGTTGCACTTATGACAAAGGTATTCTGAATGAAAAATGTGCTGATCAGCGGCTCAGGCCTGTTTACACCCACCGAAACTGTCACCAACGAAGAGTTAGTCGCAAGTTTTAATCAGTATGTCGATTTGTTTAACGAACAATATGCTGCCGACATTGAAGCTGGTGAATTAGCGGCATTAGAGTATTCCAGTTGCGAGTTTATTGAAAAAGCCTCAGGCATTAAATCCCGTCATGTGCTGCACAAAGAAGGCATTTTAGACCCGGCCGTGATGATGCCTGTTTTCCCTAAACGTGGTGAAGATCAACATCCTGAAATGGTTGAGATGGCTATAGTGGCTGCGCAGGAAGCTATGGCACAAGCCGGCAAAACTGCGGCAGATATCGATCTGATCATTTGTGCAGCGTCCAATATGCAGCGGCCTTATCCCGCTTTATCTATCGA
>JAHIWM010000163.1 GCA_018815765.1 Gammaproteobacteria bacterium
ACGTCGTTATTTAGTATGGCCAGGCCAGGCAACTGCCTACAAAATTGGTATGTTAAAAATTCTTGAAATCCGCGCCAAAGCCAAAGAGCAATTAGGCGACAAGTTTGATATCCGTGGTTTCCACGACACCGTATTAGGTGGTGGTGCATTGCCATTACAAGTACTGGAAAAACGTGTACAGAACTGGGTAGACAGCGTTAAAGCCGCTTAATCCCACTTATAAGCGTTGAAAATGGCCCTTGAATGGGCCATTTTTTTAGTTGGCAACCCACAATGTTTTCGTCATGTTCATTAAATCCTACCCTTCTTAGTATTGCTTGTGCAGCGATTTAAACGTTGTGTTCCCACTTTTCAAAATGTTAACCTTGTGTTGACCATTTCATGGATTACAGGGACGCAACAATGTACAAATCATTACTGGCCACCAGCTTATTTATCAGCAGTCTGGCACAAGCCGATTTATTAGACGCCTTAAAATACTACGACCAAAAAGACTACGCCAAAGCTCAGACAGAATTTGCATCATTACTGCCGCTTGGCAATGAAACTGCTGCTTTTAATCTGGCCGTGATGCATCAGGAAGGTCAAGGTACGACTGTCGATCTGGTAAAAACCCAGGCTTATCTACAATTGGCTTATAGCCTTGGAGATAAAAGATCAGAGCGCCTTGCAAAAGCTTTATATACTAAGTTAACCCCTGCAGAACAGCAGCAAGCCAATGCCAGCTTTGAGCAGTTAGTCAAAGTTGTTCAGATTAATAATCCTGCAATGGATGAACAACCTGCGGCAAAAGTACCGGAACCCATATCCCGTAAAGAACCCATGTATCCGATAAATGCTGTCCGCAGAGGGCTGTTTGGTTTTGCCGACGCCCGTTTTCTGATTGATGAAAAAGGTAAGGTACAAGGCGTTGAAATCGTCAATGGATACCCAAAAGGCACCTTTGACACAGCTACAAAAAACGCCTTGAGCGCCTGGAAATATCAGCCTACAGGCCAAAAACACATTGGCCGGGTTTCTCTAAGCTACACTTTGGGCAATGTGGTGCTGAGTAAAAAACACATAGACAAGTTGATCAAAGAACATAAATTATTTGACTTTGCATTGGCTGGTTCGCCCGGCCACCAGTATATGCTGGGCTCCTTACTACGACTTGTGAATAACAATGTTTTTGCAAAGCTGGAGGAAGATCCCGCCCAACCACTTGCCGCTGATTTCAGCTTGCCCGCTGAGCTTTTTTCCCAGAGCTATCTGGAACCTAAATATTTAGCTGGCTTTAAAGGAAACGCCAGAGTAACAACAGATGAGCAAGGCAAAGTCACTGCGGTGCTTGAAAGCAACCCGCTCAGTAAAACACAATTGGAAGCTATGCTGCTTGGACAAAAACTACATGCCAAAGCCAAAGCTGGTCAGTATGCCATCAGTGCAATCATTAACGAAAATAGAGTGTCTATCAATAAAGTGCTGCATCTGTCGCCTTATTACAGCAGTAACTACTGGTTACTTACAGCGGCAAAAAATGGTCATCTGGATGCACAGCGCTTAATGGCTGCCCGCTCTGATGAATGGGAAAACTATATGTTGCAACAAAATGATGCGCAGGTACAAACCTGGGCTGGCGTCAATAAAATACTTCAAGGCGAACAAGAACAAGGACAGTTACTGCTGGAAAAAGCTATAGCTCAACAGTATGAAGTGGCTGAAGAGATCAAAGCAGCGCTTTAGTTTTTGATTTATTCAAGCCTGACTGCAAAATTGCTTAAAGGGATCTTGCGAATACAAAAAGCCCACTTGTCGCTGTGGGCTTTTTCTACGCCGAAACTAGTGACGCTCTGATCGTTGTTCCAACGCTGCGTGCATATCTTCCAGTCGTATCCCTCTGGTATCAATGCCATGGCGTTGCAGTAAAAAGGCTGCACTCACTAAGGCTGCCATAATCACCAGGCCGGATAACGCCATCTGGTCAAATAACCCTAAGACTCCAAGCAAAGCACCTAAAATGCCACCAAACTTCGAGCTGGCGGCCACTATGCCTGAGCCTGTGCCACGTAAATGTACTGGGTATATTTCAGCAGCATAAGGAATAAGCATCGCAATCACACCACTGGAGCTGACCAGTAGCAAGGCGATAGACACAGAAAGTAAAGTCACAGAGCGGCTGTCGAGCCAGTCAAAAATACAGAAACTCAATAAGGCCAAAGCGGTTAGCAGAATAAACAGCAACAGGGTTTTGATACTGCTCCAGCTGTGATAAAGCCAGATCACTAAAGCCACCCCAGGCAAAGCGAAAAAAGCCGACTTCGTGATAATAGCGCTGGCCTGCCCCGCTAAGCCCATTTCACCTAAGTTGGTGGGTAGCCACAACATAAAACCAAAATTCACCAAACCCCAGGCCACGCCAGCAGCCACTAAACCCAGGGTAATACCAGCATAATGCCCTTGTAATAACTGTTTGAATCCTGCGTCTTGCAAAACAGGTTCCTCTTCTACCACTATGCTGCTTTGATCATGCGCCTGCACACCACTAAAACGCTGCAACACCAGACGGGCTTCACTGGTTAAACCTTTGCTGGCCAGATAACGCGGCGATTCCGGAATATAGCGGTTTAAAAAAATAACCAACAAGCCTGTTGGTAATCCCAGCATCCATAAAATACGCCAGCTAAACATCGGTTCCAATAAAGCTGCAGAGCCGGAAGCCACCAGATAACCAGCTGCTGTACCAAAACCGCCCAAGGCTACCAATAACCAGCCTCTGTGTGCTGCGGGAATAGTTTCAGCCATCAGGGTAAAGGTGATAGGCAATAAGCCCCCTGCCGACAAGCCCATTAAAAAGCACATCACCAGATTCCACTCAAAAGACGGCATAGCGCCACAAATTGCCGTGCCTATAAACATCAATGCCGACAATAAAATAGCAGCCCTGCGGCCAAATAAATCAGCCATTATGCCCCAGATCACTGAGCCTATCGTAGTACCTGTTAACGCCACCAGCGCCAGCACACCCGCTTCTTTCGAGCTGATGCCATACTCGGCTTTCATTCCAGGCATCACAAAACCTAAAGTGGCGGGTTTCATTACATCCACTATCACAGCGGCCATCAGCACCATCACTAAAGTCCAGTGCTCTTTATTCAGTGGTAACTGATCCGCCACATGAAAATGCAATCTGCTGTTGTCTTTACTGCGCAGCTGGTCCAGTCGTGGCATCATTCCATACATCGCCAACAACAAACCCAGCGGAATAAGGCCCATGCCAATCAGCATATTACTGTCCATCGGCATACCCACCATCTGATAATTCATATGGGAGGCGTGCATAAACATAGGCACATGCGCCAGCACTCCCAAAGTGATACCCAGACAACCCAGCCAAAAAGCCAATGGATGGTAAAAATTTAGTCCCTGTGATTTCATCAAATTCGTCTCTGTGATTGGCCCCTGCTGAGGCACTTTTTGTTAGCGCAGAGCTTACTGGGTAAATCCTTGTTGCAGCAATAGCTTTTTTTAGTAAAAGCTGTTGATTGGAAAACAAAAATTAGCGCTGTTTTGCCAATCAAATTCAGCTACCATAAATCT